>JBCCQL010000418.1:0-3241 GCA_039024355.1 Planctomycetota bacterium | reverse complement strand
GGAGAAGCACGGCTTCGACACGCTGGACGACTTCCGCGGCCACGCCCTGCCCTATTTCACCACGCACGCCGACCTGGTGCGGCGCCAGGCCGAGGCGCGCGAAGCGAAGAAGGCGGCTGCACAGGCCGCCAAAGACAAGGCGAAGCAGATGATCACCGCCGACGAGGAGTGGACTGGCGACGATTTTGTCGATCAGTCCGACGCCCTCGCCCGCGGATGACGGCCCGGCCACGCGGCGAGCGGCAGAGCCACGCGCCAGGAAGCAAGGCCACGCGGCAGGCGGCCACAAACTTGGGCGCCGGCCGCCGGCGTGATTAAGGTGGAAGCTGTGGCGGGACGCTCGCCGCGTCACCGCTTTTCTCCGCTCTTTTCACGCAGCCCTCAGCCACGGCCTCCTCATGCAACAGCCATCCGGCGTTTTCTCTTTGGTGGCAATGCGTTCCCGTCTGTTAGCGGCGGCGTTTCTCGCAGTGGCTGCCCTGGTCTGCCCGGCGCCCGCGCACGCCCAGGCTGCCACAGACGCCGCTCGGGACGCGCACCGGGCCCTAGAAATCGCCACGCTCGAGCTGCAGCTCTACAGCCAAGCGGAACACCCCGCCGAGCTGCGGCGGCTCGACGCCAAGATCCAGTTGACCCGTGCCGAGGTCGAGGCCCACCAGCGGCTGCAGCAGCAGTACCAGGCGATCCGCCGGTTCGACCGGGGCAACCCGCTGCCGCTGACCGTGGAGCGGGTGCGGCTCGACCTGCTGGCCGCCGAGCTCCGCCTGCGCGAAGCCAAGGCCCAGCGGGCGGCGGCCCAGCGATTTCACCCCCTGCGGCTGCGACTGCTTTCGCTCAAAGTCGAACAAGCCGCCGCGCTCGCAAAGCTTGCCTCACCGCGCTGAACTCGGCCGGCTCTGGCGCCAACGCCGCACGCGGAGCCATTGAGGGCGTTCTTCCGCGGGCTTAAACTGAGGAGCGATGACGGCGGATTTGCGCCGCCGGAAAACGTCTGCGTCGTTCGCATTGCGTGTGGGTGGCGTGCGTGGCGCCAACAGGCCCGCCCGCCCTCGGCGTGTCTAGCTCCGGCCGGCCCGGCCCGGCGTCCCCAGGGAACGGAACCTGATGAGCGACGAGTTGCGGCACGAGTGCGGCATCGCCGCCGTCTACCACCTGCCGGGCGCCCCGGCCAGCCCGCTGTGCCCTTCGCAGGGGCCCGGCCAGGTCTCGCGGCTGATGCCGCGGATGCTGCTCGACATCCAGAACCGCGGGCAGCTCTCGGCGGGCATGACGTCGTTCAACCCGCACCGCGGCCAGCTGATCGACACCTACCGCGAGCTGGGCAGCGTCAGCGAGGTGTTCCGCCTCAGCCGGCAGGCCAAGGCCGAGGGCCTGATGACGCAGTACGCCGGGCCGGCCGCCATCGGCCACGTGCGGTACGCCACCTGCGGCAAAGAAGACCGCAGCTACGCCCAGCCGTTCGAGCGGCACCACCTGCAGAAACGCAAGTGGTTCAGCTTCGGCTTTAACGGGCAGCTGGCCAACTACCCGCAGCTACGCGACCGCCTGCTCTCCGAGGACGAGCACCACCTGGCGCGGACCACCGACACCGAGATCTTCATGCACGAGATCAGCCGCGACCTGGCCGGCGACCGCCGCCCGTCGCTGCTGGAGATGATGCGGAGCGTGGCCCGCCGGCTGGACGGGGCGTACAGCATCGCCCTGGTGAACGCCCTGGGCGAGATGCTGGTCGCCCGCGACCCGCTGGGCCTCAAGCCCGTGAGCTGGGCGTTCGACGGGTCGCTCCTGGCCGCCGCCAGCGAGAGCGTCGCCCTGCTGAACCTGGGCTTCGCCCCCGACCAGATCCGGTCGCTCGACCCCGGCGAGGCGATCACCGTCACCGACGGCCGGCTCAGCGTCTCCCGCTTCGCCGATTCGCCGCGGCGGGCGCACTGCTTCTTCGAGTGGATCTACTTCGCCAACGTGGCCAGCCGCATGGAGGGCCGCAGCGTCTACCTCACGCGGAAGGCGCTCGGCGAGGAACTCGCCCGCCTCGAGAGCGAGCCGATCGACCGCGACACGATCGTCGTCCCCGTGCCCGACACCAGCAAGGCAGCCGCCGACGCCATGGCCTACCAGCTGAACGTGCCCAGCGTCGAGGGGCTGATCCGCAACCGCTACTCGGGCCGCACCTTCATCGAGGGGGGCGACAGCCGCCAGGCGAAGGTGGCCTCCAAGTACACGCCGCTGCGTGACGTGCTGGAGGGCAAGCGGGTGCTGCTGGTGGAGGACTCGATCGTCCGGTCCACCACCATGCGTGTGCTGATCAACCGCCTCCGCGAAGTAGGCCACGCACGCGAGGTGCACGTCCGCGTGGCGTGCCCGCCCATCGTGGCGCCCTGCTTCTACGGCATCGACATGTCGACCATCGGCGAACTCTTCGCGCCCGAGTTCCTCGCCGGCAAGCGCGAAGCAGACGAGAACGCCTTCGCCGCCATGGCCGAGGAGCTGGGCGCCGACTCGCTACGCTACCTGCCGATGGGCTCAATCGCCCGCGCCATCCAGCGGCCGGCGGAAGACCTCTGCCAGGCCTGCCTCACGGGCGAGTACCCCACGCCGTGCGGCCAGCAGCTGTACGAGATCGCCAAGTCCGCCGAGCCCACACGCGGCGTCACGCGTGACGCGGCACGCACCTACGAAGCCGCCCCACCCGCGTAAGCCACGCCTGCCGCCGGCCGTCCTCGCCACCCCCGGTGGCTTTGGCTATCCGGCGGCTTTGGCTATTATGCCGCCCCCCGCGAGCGCGCTGCGGGCCCGTAGCTCAGTTGGTTAGAGCAGGGGACTCATAATCCCTTGGTCGGGGGTTCGAGTCCCTCCGGGCCTAATTACCTTTGTGCCGCCGTCGCCTGCTGGTCGTAAGCCGCGCCGAAGACCAGTCTTTGATCGGCGCAGAAGCCTCCCTCTTCATGCCGCCGTCGGTGTGCAGGGTGACCAGCGGGTCTTCGCAGAGGTTCTCGTGGAAACTGTTGCTGTGAGGCGGGTGAGCGCCGTTGGGGCGCCGACTAGAGCATTTTCTCAGTCACCGTTCTTGGTGGCGGAAGTAGGCGAGGCACTCGTTGAGTGAGAACTTGTCGAGCAGGCGGCCGATGGCTTGCTCGAGCTCTTGGACGGTTCTTGCGGCGGCCTTCCTCAGCAGGGCCTTGAGCTTTGCGAAGAAGAGTTCGATCGGGTTGAGGTCGGGGCTGTAGGGAGGCAGGTACTC
>JBCCQL010000417.1:0-3246 GCA_039024355.1 Planctomycetota bacterium | reverse complement strand
GTCGCGGTCCCAGTCCATCCGCCACGTGTGGAAGTCGTTGTCCCAGGCGTCGCCGAGTTCGGTGATGGGCGTCTTGACGGCGTCCCACTGCACCCGGCGCTCGGGGCCACGCCACGCGGCGTTGGCCAGGATCTTGCCGTCGTAGAACTCCATGACGTCGACTTCGCCCTTGCCGGGCCACGGCCCACGCTCGCCCAGCGTCCAGATGGCGGGCCACAGCCCATCGCGGGCGACGATCTTCGCCCGCACCTCGAGCCGGCCGTACAGCCAGGTGAACTTGCCGCGTGTGGTGACGCTGGCCGATGTGTACTCCGCCACCGCCGGCTGCTGCTTGCCGCGCCGCCGGACTGTGACCCGCTTGCGTTCGCGGCGGCCTTCGATCACCAGGCAGCCGTCCTCGCAGCGGGCGTTCTCGGGCTGGTACCACTGCAGCTCGCGGTTGCGGACAAAGCCACGCTCGTAGCCCCACTTCTCTGGGTCGGGCGGTCCGCTGATGTCGAACTCGTCGGCCCAGACCAGCCGCCACGCTGCCGCCGGCGGTTCTGCCGCAGCCGTGCCCGATACCGCCCCGCACGCGGCGGCCGCCACCGCCACGACGGCGAGCCACGCCCGCGCACCGGCCCAAGGCCCGCGGGTCGGCCGGCGTTCTCCGCCGCCGCGCGTGGTGGGACAAACCTGAGTCGCGTGATTGACCACAGCGCCGCTCCAAGAGTAAGACCTGTTTCCCGCCGGCGGCCGGCAGACGCCCACGCCGGGTGATTCGAATCCACGCAGCCAAGGTAGCCGAGGCAACAGTATGAAGCATCGATTTTTCTGCCTGTGCCTATTTCCCCTCGCCATGCTGGTCGCTTTCGGCCCGGCTGCGGCCGAGCAGATCTCCAACGGCAGCTTCGAGCTAGCGCAGCAGTCGGGCCCGACACGCGTCTCGACAACGCAGATCGTCGACTGGGTCGACGACGGCGCCGGCTTTAACCTGCTCGAGCAAGGGCCAAACGGCGTCTCTTTCGTTGGGGCGCAGGACGGAACACAGTTCGTCAGCTTCGGCCACAACGGCCAGACCGGCAGCACCCTGTCGCAGGTGTTCGCGACCGACGCCGGCGTGGTCTACACGGTGTCGTTCTGGACCCGGGCGATCCAGGTTGGCAACCCCGCTGACCCGCAGGTGCTTGAGGCGACGGTATCGTCAGGGCAATTTAAGGGGCAGTCTACGCTGGGCACGCTTCAGGCGGACGTGCAGAGCACCGACGCATGGGTGCAGAGCACGTTTACCTTCGCGGCGACCGGCGCCACGGCGACGCTCGCCTTCTCTGACATCGTGGGCGGCTCGCCGGACAACATCGCGCTGGACAACGTCTCGGTAGTCGCGGTGCCCGAGCCGGCGACCGCTGCGTTGACGCTGGCCGCGGCGGGGCTGGCCTGCACGCGCCGGCGCCGGCCGGTTACTGGCTGAACCATCGACAGCCGGCGGGCTAGAACTCGACGCCGATCGCTTGGCACAAGAACGCGACGTACGCCCGGCTTGCCCGCAGCTTGGCGGCGATGGTCTTTGGCAGGCCTGGCTCAAACAGCAGGTCGTGGTCCAGCTGGGCGATGGCGATGTGGTCTTTCCGCTTGAGGTCGTCGATCTGCGGGTGCTCCGGGTCGTAGCCACGCGGGGCACGCTTCAGCGAGTCGCCGCCCAAGCGGAACGCCGTGCGGAACGCCTTGCCGGACTTCGCCCGCTTCCACGCGGCGGGGTCTTCGTCGATCGCCTCGCGGATCGCGGCCAGGGCGGCTGACTCCGGATGCCACACGCCGGCGCCGAGGAAGACCTGCTCGGTATCCACGTGCAGGTAGAAGCCCGGGCAGTGCACGTCCTTGCCCGCCTCGTGGCGGAACTGGATGCCCAGGTTCGTCTTGTAGGGCGTCTTGTCCCGGCTGAAGCGGACGTCCCGGTGCACCCGCATCAGCGAGCCGCCCACCTTCTTCGGCGCCGCCACGAAGTGCGGCGAGACCTTATTCAGCGGCCCCGCCATGGCGGCGATAAACTGCAGCGCGGGCTCGCGTACCAGCGTCTCGTACCGCTGCTTGTTGGTGTCGAACCACTTCTTGTTGTTGTGGCGGGCGAGCTCCTCGAAGAAGTGGAGCATGCCGAGCGGGAAGCCGGCGAAGGCGGGCGTCGTGGGCATAGCGTTGAACCGGCGGGCTGGGGCGGTCGAGGCAGCTGGACCTTACCGGCCGCACCGCCGCTTGCCAAACGCCCACCCGCCCTGCGGGCAGCGTGCCGCCGGCTTACACGCACCGCGGGCGGGGCTCCCTGGCACCGGCCGATTCCACCCGCCACGCCAGCCGCTACAATCCGGCTCCGGCCGCCAGAACCCAACGCACCCGCAAGGAGCACCACCGCATGTCCGACCGCATCATCCTCCGCACGGGCGAGTCGCTCGTCGCCGGCGGGCCGCCGTTCACCGCCGCCGAGCCAGAGGTCGTTATCGGCGAACTCGACGGCCCCGTCGGCACGGCCCTGGCTACGCTGACGGGCGACCAGTCGATGGGGCACTCCAAGGTGTTCGCCATCCTGAATACGGACATCCAGGTCCGCCCGGTCACGCTGTGCGTCAGCAAGGTGACGGTCAAGAACAGCCGGTACACCAGCATCTTGATGGGCACCGTGCAGGCGGCCATCGCCAACGGCGTGCTGGACGCCGTCCGCGCGGGCGACCTGCCGAAGGAGAAGGCCAACGACCTGGGCATCATCTGCAGCGTCTGGCTCAACCCCGGCGTGGCCACCGACGACAAGCTGGATCACCAGGCGTTGTTTGACATCCACCGCAAGGCGATGGCCCAAGCCATCCACAAGGCGATGGCGTGCGAGCCGTCCATCGACTGGCTACTCGACAACCAAGACAAGATCACACACAAGTACTATCAGATGGGGCTTGACGGGAAGCTCCCCAAATAAACCGAGGAGCTAAGTCGTCAAATCCTTCGTGGAATTCACCGATAGGTGCGATCGGCAATCGTCACATCGAAAGCCAATGACGTTTCCTTCGACGACTAGCGACGCAGGCCGCGAAAGATTCGATATCGCCGTGACGAATTGGTCACTTGGTTGGAAGATCGCTGCGCATTCCACGAAACACTCGAACGCGTGTTCGAAACAAACGACGACGAGCGAGAAAAGTTCGCCCGCTGGTTACTCGTGTAGAACGCGCCGAGTTTCTTGTTCAAGGGTTTGGCCCAGCCCCAACTACTGCTGCCGCGTGC
>JBCCQL010000416.1:0-3249 GCA_039024355.1 Planctomycetota bacterium | reverse complement strand
CTTGGCAGGGGCTCTACCTGTGCGAGCACCGCAACCACGCCGGGCCGCGGAGCCTCGTGTTGACGCTCTGGGCAGATTAGCGGGCGTCCGAAGCCCTTGCCGGTGGCGCCGCAGCCTCCAAGGCCGCCATCAGGGCCAAGGCGATGTGGTCGTCGCCGGGAGCGGCCGCGACCTGAACGGCAAGCGGCAGCCCGCTGCTCCCCGCTGCATTCTGCCGGGCGAAGTGCTCGGTCAGGCCAACTCCGGTGCGGCCCTGGGCCTCTGCCTGCTCGTCTGCGGCAGAAACCACTCCCCAGGGCGCCACGCCGGCTGGGGCGCCAAGCAGGTTCGCCAAGAAGGCGTGCGACGCGGCACGCACCAGGTGCAACGCCGTGCCGTGCCGCAACGTCGGCAAGCCGTACGCGGGCGACAGCATGGCGTCGACAGGGCCGCCCGCCCGGCGGGACAAATCGTCCCAAAAGGCGGCACGCCACGCATCGGCCTGTTCGACCAGCCGCCAGTAACCGCCGGCGGAGCGTGCGCCTGTCCACCGCAGCAGTTGCGCCAGGTCGCCCTGCCCGAGCGCCTTAAGCGGCGGCCCGAGTGACGCACGCAGCCAACGCGGCAGCCTGGCCAGCCGCGTCTGCCGCGCGAGCTGGGCATCCACGCGCTGGCCGCGCAGCAGGCGGCGGACGCAGGCCATCCCGTCGGCAGAGATGAGGCCCAGATAGACCCGCATCATCGTCTCAGCCGACGGCGGCGTTACCCGGACGACCGTAACGCCGGCTCGACGCAGGCACTCCGCCGCCTCGTCAATCGCCCGCGCAAGTCCCGCCGCCGGGCGGAAGACACCGTCGTCCGCCCACGCGGTTAGACGCAGGCCGGCCAGCTGCACGCTGCGGTAGTCACGCCAAGGCGCCGCGCCCTCATCGGGCTGCCTTGGGCTCAGCAGGTGATCGGCCAGGACGCGCATCGCCAGATCAACATCGGCGACCGACCGGCAGATGGGGCCGGGCTGGATGGCGATGGCTTGCATGCCGGGGCTGATCGCCCGCCGGCTGCCTGCCAGAGTTAGCCGACCGCTGGTCGGCTTGAAGCCGAACAAGCCGCAGGCGGCCGCGGGCTGGCGGATGCTGCCGCCCAAGTCGCTCGCCAACCCCAGGGGCGACCCTCCCGCGGCGACAATCGCCGCCTCGCCGCCGGTCGATCCGCCCGGGCTCCGCTCTGGATCCTCCGGGTGCAGCGTACGCCCGTAGCGTGGGTTGTCGCACTCGTGCAGCAGCATGGCCTGCGGCACGTTGGTCTTGCCAAGCACGATGGCCCCCGCCGCACGCAGGCGGGCGACCAGCGGCGAATCGGCCGCCGATAGCTCGACCAGCGGCCGCTCGCACCCCAGCGTCACGGCAGCGCCCTGCACGGCGAAACAGTCTTTTACCGTCACCGGCACACCGTGCAGCGGGCCCAGTGGCTGCCCTGCGGCCCGGCGTGCGTCTGCTGCGACCGCTTCACGCCGAGCCTCGGTAAAGCGCGGCTGCGTCACCGCGTTGAGCGTTGGGTTGACCTCCTCGATGCGTCGGATGTGTGCATCGACAACCTCGACGCTGGACACATCGCCACGCGAGATCAACACGGCAAGCCCGTTTGCCGTCAGTTCGGTAAGCCGTTCGGTTGCCGCTTGGGTCATGCCATCCGATCTACACACCGGTAACCGTGGCAATCGCGAACCGTAAGTAACGGCTAGCTCGCCGCCGCGGCCCACTGCGGCAACTTGAGCAGCTCGCGGATGCGGTTCTGGGTTTCGGCCACGGTGCCCGACCCATCGACGTAAACGACGATCTCTTTCTGCTCGAACAGCTCCAGCGTCGGCCGCGTTTTGGTGTCGTAGTCGTGCAGCCGTTTGGCGAGGGCCTCCACCGTGTCGTCACGCCGGCTGGCAAGGCGCTCGCCGCAGGCGTCGCAGGTCTCGGCCACGGCGGGCGGGCGGTGCATCAGGTTGTACTCCATGCCGCAGCCCGTGCAGGTCCGCCGCGACAACGCCCGCCGCTGGGCGACTTCCGCCGGCAGGTTGATGTGCACCACGGCGTCGACGTCGTAGCTCTCCAGGAAGAACCGGGCCTGCTTCGCGTTGCGGGGGAACCCATCGATGATGTAGCCGTAGTTCCAGTCGTGCTGGTCGAGCCGCCGGCGGATGATCTCCTCGACCAGCTCGTCCGGCACCAGCTCGCCCGCGTCCATGATCCGCTTGATCCGGGCGGCGAGCTTGGTGTGCGCCGCCACGTTCCAGCGGAAGATGTCGCCTACGGAGAAGTGCGTCAGCCCGAGGTCTTTGGCTAGCAGGGTCGCCTGTGTGCCCTTCCCGCACCCCTGCGGGCCCATGATGATGTACTTCTGCATCGTGGCGTCCTGCGTCTAGCCGTTGGCGAGCATCTGTTGGCTGATCCAGTCTTCCAGCTCGATCCAATCAACGTCGGGCAGCGTGCACAGGTCGGGCCGCAGCTTCTCGGCGCCCTCCAGGTAGATGTGCTGGATCTCGTGCTGCGGCTTCTCCGTGTTCCACATCAGCAAAACCCGGATGCACCGCGGCAAGGAGCCCGGCACCCGCACCTCGTACCCACACAATAGCGGCACATCAATCCAGCCAAGCTGCCGCGCGGCCAGGGCGGGAAACTCCGCGTCTAAGTCGCTGGTCAGCGAGAATTGGGCGCTGGCGACATCGCTTTTCTCGATCCCGTTCCGCCGGATCACCAGCGCGAGCATCCGCCGCGTAGCCGACAAGATGGCCTCGCGGTCATTCGCCTCAACGGTGATGGCCCCCCTAACGCCGCGGCATGTCATCGCTTCGTAGGACCCTGGCTCGGGTGAGTGTGCTTGGTGAACGTTTGCGTGGCTGCCAGCGTGCCAACCCAGTGCTCCCCCGCCCGACAGGGCCGGCCCGCTGGCAGCCTTCAGCTTACACGCAGCAGCAAAGGCGGAGACTATAGCCGGCTGGATACCGGCCTGCACGCGCAGCGACGCATTCATAGTGGCCGCTCTGGTCACGGACATGGCCGCCAGAAGCGTGCTGCGCTCAGCCGCAGCCTAGGCGGTGTTCTGCCTGCAAACCCGCACGCGTGGTCGCCCACAAACGTCAAGATTTACCAGGCGCGGAAAAATTTGGCCGGCCGCACGCAGTGTTTGGCGTTAACCGGTTGACACTGCCCCGCCGATGGGTATCATTCCGCTCCCCGACGACGAGAACGCAGCGTCGCTGCACTTCTCTTGGCTTGGCAG
>JBCCQL010000415.1:0-3263 GCA_039024355.1 Planctomycetota bacterium | reverse complement strand
CTGGGGACCGGCAAGCTGGTGCTGACCGCCTGGGCGGGCGGCGCCAGCGTCACCGCGGGGCGCGAGCTGCTGAGCCGCCGCGGCCTGCCCGCCTACCCCACGCCGGAGCGGGCCGTCCGCGGCCTGATGCACCTGGTCAACTACCAACGCAACATCGCCACGCTGTACGAGACGCCGCGCGACCTGCCCGTGGAGCTCGACCTGCACCGCGGCGACCTGCAGCAGCACCGCGCCCGGCTGCTGGGCAAGGCGGACCACACGCTCAGCGAGGTCGACGGGAAGGCGCTGCTCAAGGCCTACGGCATCCCGGTCGCGGAGACGCTCATCGCCACCACGGCGGACCAGGCCGTGGAGCACGCCGCGTCCATCGGCTACCCGGTGGTGCTCAAGATCCTGTCGCCCGACATCACGCACAAGACCGACGTCGGCGGCGTGCAGCTCAACCTAGCCAGCGCAGAAGACGTGCGGCACGCCTACACGCGGATGATGCAGCGGGCGGCCGACGCCCGGCCCGACGCCGCGATCACCGGCGTAACCGTCCAGCCGATGGTCGACACCCGCGACAGCGTCGAGATGATCCTGGGCGCCACGAAGGACCCGGTCTTCGGCAGCGTCATCCTGCTGGGCTTCGGCGGCGTCACGGCCGAGGTCTGGCAAGACCGCGTGCTGGGGCTGCCGCCGCTCACCGAGAAACTGGCCAGCAACATGATCAAGGGCCTCCGCAGCCGCCCGCTGCTGGAGGGCTACCGCGGGGCGCCGGCGGCCAACACCACGGCGCTGGTCGAAGCCATGATCCGCTTCTCCTACCTGATCGCCGACTGCCCGAACATCGCCGAGCTGGACATCAACCCGCTGCTGGTTGGCCCGGAGCGGGTCATTGCGCTCGACGCCCGCGTGATGACCGACGCGGCCGCCGTCGACGCCGACGCCCGCTTCAGCCACCTGGCCATCCGGCCGTACCAGGACAACCTCGAGCAGGCCTGTACGCTGTCCAGCGGTTTAGAGGTGGTCATCCGGCCGATCCGCCCGGCGGACGAGCCGGCTTGGCACGGCCTGGTGGAGTCGTGCTCCGTCGAGTCGCTCAAGGCCCGGTTCTTCCACGCCATCGGCAAGACGACGCACACCCTGGCCACCCGGTACTGCTACATCGACTACGACCGGGAGATGGCGCTGGTTGCGATGCTCCCGGCGAAGGATGGGCCCGGCGCCGGCGAAGGCGACAGCGGCGGTGAGGCCATGATCGGCGTCGGCCGCATCATCCGCGAGCCCGACGGCCTCTCGGCCGAGTACGCCGTACTGGTGGCGGACGATTACCAGGGCAAGGGCCTGGGCCTGGCGCTGACCAGCAGCTGCCTGGACGTGGCACGCGGCATGGGCGTCGAGCGGGTGATTGGCACCACCGCCGCCGACAACACGCGGATGATCGCCACGTTTGTCGAAAACGGTTTCACCGTCGAGCCGAAAGCAGACGACCCGAGCCTGGTTGTCGCCGAGCTGCTGCTGGCCAGCCAGCCGGCGTAGCAGCGGGCCTGCCTTCGCAGAGCGCTTCTCGGCCACGCAACACGCTACGCGGCGCTGCGTTCCTCGGCGAACTTGGCGACCTCGGCCTTGATCTGCGCGAGCCACTTCTCGGTGCGCTCTTCGGTCAGATCGGGCTCGTTGTCATCGTCTAGGGCGAGGCCCACAAACCAGCCGGGCTCGATCTCGCCGCGCGATTCGTCGAACTCGTAGCCTTCGGTGGGCCACTTGCCGATGAGGGTGGCCTTGCTCGGCTCGAGCGTCTCCCAGATCTCGCCCAGGCAGTCGAGGTAGTTGTACGGGTAGCCCATGGCGTCCCCCATGCCGAAGAAGCCGACGGCCTTGCCCGCCAGATCAATGCCTTCGAGCGTGGGCAAAAACTCCGCCCAGTCGTACTGCAGCTCGCCGACGTCCCAGGTCGACGCGCCGCACAGCACGACGTCGACGGACTGGAACTGCTCGACGCTCGCGCCGCTGATCTCTTGCAAGACCGTCACCTCGTCCCCCAAGGCCTCGGCGATGGCGTTCGCTACGTTCTCGGTGTTGCCGGTGGTGGAGCCGTAAAACAAGCCGTACTTCATGGCAGTTCTCTTCCAGGTTTCGCCCGGCGTGTGCGGCGGGCAAATGGAAACGTTAGGAACGGGTTGGTTGGTCGCTGGTTGTGGTGGGCAGCGGCGACGCCGGCCGGCCCCGCGTGCGGCGCTTTGCTGTGTGCGGCCGGGTGGCGTTCAGCCGAGCCCTTCGGTAGCTGTGCAGTCGGGTGGCGTGAGGCGGCGGAGGGCGGCCTTGCAACGGTCTGCGTCCTCGTAGCTCTCCGCGGCCGCGTAGATGTCTCTTACGGCAGCCAGGCAGGTCGTGCAACAGATGCCGGCGATATCTACCGTGCTGAGCGCGTCGACCGCCTCGCCGGTGCGGCCGCACTGGTGCATGTGTTGAGCCAGCGCCAGCCGCGTGTCGACGTCGTGCGGGTCGAGCTGCACGGCCCGCTGGAGGGCCGCGGCGATCTTTTCGGGCGGCTTGCCCAGCTTCGCCAGCAGCCGGGCGATAGCCCGCGCCGGCCATGGGTCGCCCGGCGCCCGTTGCGCCGCTTCTTGGCAGACCCGGATCGCCAGGCCCCGCTGGTGCGAGCCTGCCAAGCAGTCAACGAGCCTGGGCAGCAGCCGGTCGGGCGGGCTCTCCTCGCATGCTATCGTCGCGTAGAGGTCAGCCGCCAAGCGGCGCCGGCCCATCGCCTCGTACCCCTGGGCGAGGGTCAGCCTCGCTTCAACGCCCATGGGCAGCAGGGTTTGCGCCGTTTCGAGCGACGCCACAGACTCTGCCACGCGGCCGAGCGCCCACTGAGAAACGCCCAGCAACGCCCATAGGCGGCCTTCGCCCGGCTGCTTTTGCAGGTGAGCGCGCAGCGCAGCGGCGGCGGCTTGGTGCTGGCCTTCTCTCTGCTGCTGACGCACTCGGCAAAAAGCGTCGCTGTTGGCCTCGGCGTCCATTGTGATCTGCTAGCGGTTGGGCGGTAAGGTCGGAGATTGTGACGAAATCGGACCAGGTACGCCGGTCCTGGCCACAGGCCTGGATCACGGCGCTCGCTGTTGCGATCCGGTCTCAGTCTCACGCGCGGGCTGGTTGGCCGTCAAGGGCGGTATCGCACTAATTCACCGCCTGTGGCTGCAAACCTACGGACGGCTCCCTTCGATGCACCGCGGCGGCGTCCCGGCCGCGGCGTTCTCCGCGGCACGCTGGTCCTGGCG
>JBCCQL010000414.1:0-3272 GCA_039024355.1 Planctomycetota bacterium | reverse complement strand
CATCCGCGACGCGAAAGAGAAGGCAGCCCGAACCGGCCCGGCGGGCGTGCAGCTGGCGTGGGTGCTCAACCAAGTGGCGCCAGACGCCCGCCTGGGCATGCTGGGCTACAGCTACGGCGCCCGCGTCGTGAGCGGCGCCGCCCACCTGCTTGGCGGCGGCCGGCTGAACGGCGCCGCCCTGCCCAACCGCGACGCGCTGCCGGACCGCCCCGTCCAGGCGGTGTACCTGGCGGCGGCCCTCGACGCCACGTGGCTGGGCCCGCGGCAGGCGCACGGCTGCTCGCTGCGTGTGATCGACAGCCTGCTGAGCTCTACCAACCGCCGCGACCCGGCGATGTGCCTATACCCGATCATCGCCGTGCGCCGCCACCCGGCGGTGGGCTACGCGGGGCCGACCACCCTGTCGCGCGAGTACGCCAGCAAGGTCCGCCTGCGGAACCTGGCTGGCTCCGTGGGCCGCACGCACGACATGTGCGAGTACATGATGGCGCCGGGCGTCATGAGCGCAGCGTGGCGCCGGCTGACGTTTGCCGATCGGCCGGCCGCCCCGCAGCGGCTTGTCGAAGTGCAGCCCGCCAACGCCACCGACAAAACGGGCGCCAAGCTCGCCACGCGGCCGGCCCAGTGAGTGCCGCCCGCTTCGCCTGTGGCCCAGCACGGCCCCGTGGCCGGTGCGGCGGCGCCGCTTTATGATGCCCGCATGGCGACACGCTGGGCCTATCTCAATGGCGATTGGATCGACGACCGCGGGCTGTCGGTGCCGATCGGCGACATCGGCTTCACGCTGGGCGTGACCGCTACGGAGCGGCTGCGGACGTTCGGCGGCAAGGTCTTCCGCCAAGCGGAGCACGTGCGGCGGATGCACCGCTCGCTAGAGATCATCGGCCTGGACGCGGCCGCCATCGCCGGCGAGTTGGACAGCGCCATCAGCGAGTTCGTACGCCGCAACCAAGGCCTGCTGCCCGCCGGCGGCGACTGGTCCGTGGCGGCGTTCGCCACGCCCGGCGACGGCCACAGCGGCCCGACGCGCTGCGTGCACGGCAACCCCCTGCCCTTCTCCAACTGGGCCCACCAGTTCGAGGCGGGCGTGAGCGTCCACCTGAGCGATCACCGCCAGACGCCCGCCAGCTGCTGGCCGCCCGAGCTGAAGTGCCGCAGCCGGATGCACTACTACCTTGCGGATCAGCAGGCACGGCGCCTCGAGCCCGGCGCCCGGGCGATCCTGCTCGACCAGCAGGGCTTTGTCGGCGAGGCGTCCACGGCGAACGTGGTGATCTACCGCCAGGAGGAGGGCGTCGTCTCGCCGCGGATGGATAAGGTGCTGCCCGGCGTAAGCGTTGCCGTGGTGCGTGAGGTTTGCGGGGCGCTCGGCATCCCGTTCGGCGAGCGGGACCTGACGATCAATGAGCTCCGCCGGGCCGACGAGGTGTGGCTGAGCAGCACGTCGATCTGCCTGCTGCCGGTGGTCCGCTGCGACGGCCAGCCGATCGCCAGCGGCCGCCCCGGCCCGGTGTACCGCCGGGTGCTGGCGGCGTGGGACGACCTCGTGGGCCTGGGCATCGCAGAGCAGGCGCGTCGGGTCGCCGGGGCTTAGAACGGGCGCGCAAAACCAAAAGTCGGGGCAGGCGATCGGCGTTGCACGGCCGATTTCGCAGACGTCGCCGCAGAAGACCGAGGTTTTGTTCGCACGCTCTTCGGCAGAAAGTCCGCCACACGCGTCCCTCATCGGCCCGCCGGCTGGAGGCGCTGCGGGGCGTTTCCCTTACAGCCCGGCGAAGTAGTTCCGCACGGCCACGCTAAGCGTATCGGGCGACACCTCTGTGGGCAGCTCGTGCACCTCGCAGTAGTTCTTGACCTGCCGCAGCAGGTCGCGCGGGTGGCAGAACCGCAGCGGCCGGTCCGCCGCCGCGTAGTGCTCCTGGATCAGCAGGTCGAGCGCGTCGGCGTGCAGCGTGTAGCCCATCTGCTGCGTCAGCTTGGTGAAGAGCGTGCGGAACTGCTCCTCGGTGGGGTTCTGCACCTCGATCTTGTACGGGATGCGACGCAGGAACGCCTCGTCCACTAGGTGCCGCGGCTCGAGGTTGGTCGACAGGATGAACAGCAGCTCGAAGGGCGTCTGGATCTGCCGGCCGCTGGCCAGGTTCAGGAAGTCGAACTGCTTCTCGAGCGGCACGATCAACCGGTTGAGGATGTCGGTGCTGCTGGCCCGCTGCCGGCCGAAGTCGTCGATGAGCAGCGTCCCGCCGTTGGCCTTCAGCTGGACGGGCGCCTCGCTGATGCCGGTGGCCGGGTTGTAGCTGGCGTCGAGCTGCTCGAGCGTCAACTCGCCGCCGACGACCACCGTGGGCCGCTTGATCAGCACCCACCGGCGGTCGTGTTTGAGCGTCTTCAGCTGCGGCGCCTCCACACGCTCGTGGCAGCTGGGGTCGTACAGCCGCACCAGGTCGCCGCCGATGCCGCTCATCCGCGGGATCCATACGTGCTGGCCGAAGGCGCCGCTGATCCGCTCGGCCAGGGTGGTCTTGCCGTTGCCGGGCGAGCCATACAGGAACATGCCGCGGCCGTCGTTGATGGCCTGGGCGAACTGGCTCAGCAGCCCGGCCGAGAGCGTCATGTCCAGCAGCGTGCGGTGCAGGTCCGCGATGCGGAAGGTCGCGCTGCGGATCGATTGCCGGCGGATGGCGGTGTCGTATGCGGCCAGCGGCACCGGCGCCGAGCCGGCGTAGTTGCACTGCTCGGCAAGCCGCCGGGCGCGTTGGAAGCCGGCGTCGGTCAGCTGGTAAACGTAGTCGTGCACGCCGGCGGACGACTTGATCGAGATCAGCAGCTCCTCGCGGAGCCGGTCGAGCACGTCGCCGGTGAGTTTCCGCGGCAGGCAGATGTGCGAGGCGACGTCGCCGCCGGAGCACATGCCCGTGTGCAGCAGCGTCTTCAGGGCGAGCGACTCGACGTCGGCGTCGCTGAGGCCGGCGCGGCGAAGCGACTCGGGCTCGGGCGGGGCCGGAGGCAGCGTGGCCTGGCCGCCGTCGCCCGGGGGTTGCCAGTCGATTGGGGTGGTTGGCGTGGGGTCGCCGCCGATGAGGCTCGCAATCGCCTCGGGCGAGGCCAGCCGCTCGAGCACGCCGGCTTCCACTTGCCCGGGGCTCCCGGCGTCGGCGTCTCCGATTCCACCGCCGAGCGTCAGCGGCCGGGTTTCTGTGTCCACGTGATCGCCTCGCAAAGATGGTTGCGCGGGGCGGTTGCGCGACGCATTCGCCTGACCCGCTGCCAAT
>JBCCQL010000413.1:0-3273 GCA_039024355.1 Planctomycetota bacterium | reverse complement strand
GCCGGCGGGCGGGCGCCCGAGGGCCGACGGCGCCGCGCGTGGCGTCGGCGAGAGCGGCGCCGCGGTCCTGCCGGGCAGCTGCCCCGCGGGCTGCAGCGGCCGGGCGGGCGTCAAACCCGTCCCGCCCGCCAGCCCGTCCAGGCGGCTGTCGCCCGCGGGCGCCGATGGATTGGCCGCCGGCGCCGCGCTGCCGTAGCGGTCGTCAGAGCCGGAGTTCGTCCAACCGTTCTGCGCGGCCGCTCGCGGGCCGGCCCAAACGACGAAGGCGGCCGCCGCCAGCGGGGCGAGAAGCAAGAAGTTTTTCTGCATCGGTCGGTCTCCGGGCTTGCCCGCCCGCGGCGCCCCGGCCGCCGCCGGCGGCCCCGCGTGACGGAGGGGCGCGGATAGTAGGCGGGCCGCCGCGGCCGCCGCAAGGCCGATCGCCAGCCGCAGAAGCCGCCCCACCGGCGGGCCGTTGAGGCCAAGCAAGAAACGCCAGCAGCCGCACCGAACGCACGCTCCGCTACGCCGACTCGCCCCCGCCACGCCCGCCCCAACCGCTCAGCTTCGCCCGCTTGAACTCGGCGTACCGGCCGGCCTCGATCGCCGCACGCACGCCGGCCATCAGCCGCTGGTAGTAGGTCAGGTTGTGGATCGATAGCAGGATCGGCCCCAGCATCTCCTTGGCCCGAAAAAGATGGGCCAGGTAGCCGCGGCTGCGCCGGCAGGCGGGGCAGGGGCAGCCCGGTTCCAGCGGCCGCGGGTCTTCGACGTGCACGCGGTTCCGCAGCCGCAGCGGCCCCTCGTCGGTAAACGCCAGGGCGTTTCGGCCGTTGCGGGTTGGCATGACGCAGTCGAACATGTCGACGCCGCGGTCGACGCACTCCAGCAGGTCCGTCGGCGAGCCTACACCCATCAGGTAGCGGGGCCGGCCGGCGGGCAGGTGCGGCGTGGTCGCCTCGATCGCCGCGTACATTTGCTCCGGCGGCTCGCCGACGCTGAGCCCGCCGATGGCGTAGCCGGCGAAGTCGAGCTCGACCAGCTGCTCGGCCGACTCCCGCCGCAGGTCTTCTTCCAGCCCGCCCTGCACGATGGCCAGCAGCGATTGGTCGGCCCGCGTGGCGGCCTGCTGGCAACGCCGGGCCCAACGCGTGCTGCGGGCCATGGCCTCGGCCACAACGCCGCGGCTGCTGGGCAGGGGCGGCACCTGGTCGAGCACCATCGCCACGTCGCTGCCCAGCTGCTCCTGGATGGCGACCGACCGCTCGGGCGTGAGTTCGATCGGCGAGCCGTCGACGTGCGACCGGAAGCGGGCGCCGCGTTCGTCGATCTGCATCCGGTGGGCGAGGCTGAAGACCTGGAAGCCGCCGCTGTCGGTCAGGATCGGCCCGTCCCAGCCCATGAAGCGGTGCAGGCCGCCCAGCCGGGCGACGGTCGCTTCGCCCGGGCGTTCGGCCAGGTGGTAGGTGTTGCCTAGCACCATCTGGGCGCCCGTCTCGCGGACGCGGTCGATCTCCACCGCCTTGACCGCGCCCAGCGTGCCCACCGGCATAAACGCCGGCAGCTCGACCGTGCCGTGCGGAGTAGAGAGCCGGCTTCGACGCGCGCGGCCGTCGGTGTTGAGAAGCTCAAGGGTGACCGAATGCGGAGTCCGGCTTACGGAACGCGAAACAGCCGCCGAATCGCCTCTGCCGTCGTTCATTCCGCATTCCGCATTCCCAAATCCGCACTTCTGCTCAGTCGCCCCGCAGCTTCAGGCCCTGCACCGTGAGCTTCTCGCGGACCTCGTTCAGGCTCGTGACGCCGAAGTTCTTGCACTCCAGCAGGTCGTCGCCGGTGCGTCGCACCAATTCGCCGACGGTCGTCAGGCCGAGCCGCACCATACACTTGCGGGCGCGGACCGAGAGGTTGAGGTCGGAGATCGGCCGGTCGAGCATCGCCCGCTCGTCGGCGGACATGCTGTCGGGGTCGTAGGCGGGCTCTTGCTCGCGGCGTTGGTTGGCGAACTGGCCCAGGTCCAGGCCCTTGGACGTCAGCATCTCGCGGATCTCGATGAGCGAGGTCTCGCCGAAGTTCTTGCTGGAAAGCAGCTCCTGCTCGCTGGTCTCGGTCAGGTCGCCCAGCGTCATGATGCCCATCTTCTGCAGGCAGTTGCGGCTGCGGACCGACAGCTCGAAGTCCGTCACCGGGATGCTGAGCACTTGGCTCATGCGGTCCTGCTGGCGGCGGGCCTCCTCGTCGTAGTACATGTCGCGGCTGGCGTCGGCGTCCTTGAAGAACAGCCGGGCCCGCTGGTGGTCGGGGTAGGCGTCCAGGATGCGCTGGTAGCAGGCCTTGGCCCGCTCGTACTGCTCCATGTCCTCGTAGAGCACACCCAAGTTCAGCAGCGTGCCGACGTGCGAGGGGAACTGCACGGACGCCCGCTCGTAGAGCTCGCGTGCGTCCTGGTCGTTGCCGCAGCGGTCGTTCTGCAGCGCCAAGCCAAACAGAGCGCCGGCGTGCTCGCCGTCGGCGGCCACGGCCCGCTCGAGCAGGGCGACCACCTCATCGGGCGACCCGCCCAAGGCCTGCACCGTGACCGCCCGCTGGTACAGGTACTCGGCCGTCTGCTCCACGGCGCCCGACAGGTTGTCCAGGTGCGAGAGCGCCTTTTCGGTGTCGCCGGCGTAGCGGTGCGCCTCGGCGATCGCCAGGGCGACCACGTCGCGGTCGTACCCGGCCTTGGCGGCCGCCTCGTAGTCGGTGAGCGCGGCGGAGTACTCGTCCAGCGCCAGGTGGGCACGCCCAAGGTAGTAGTGCGTGAGGGCCCCGCCGTCGCTGCCCGAGAGCATCGCTACGGCGTCGCTGTACCGGCCCATCAGGTACAGGCACACGCCCAGCCGCGCGGCGGTGGCCGGCGTGCGTGTCTGCTGCTCTTCGAGCTCAGCGACCGCCTCGCGCAGCTCGCGGTACTTGGCGTAGTTGGAGGAGATGGCGGCCGCGATCTCTGTGATCTCACGCGGCCCGAAGGCGGCCGTCGACAAGACGATCTGCTTGACTTCGACTTCGGGCGTGGCTGCGGTGAGTCCCGTCGACATCTACAAACTCCTCGTGGTGGGCACTTGGCGAGCGGCTCCAGCGGGCGGCGGCCAGCCAGAGCAATCGCGGTATAGGCGGCAAACGCGGATGCAGCAGCCGGTGGGCCGCCGAACGGGCGGGGGTCGCTGCGGTTTACCATCCCTGCGAGAGCCAGCGGTGGGACTTGAACCCACAACCCCAGCATTACGAATGCTGTGCTCTACCAATTGAGCTACG
>JBCCQL010000412.1:0-3275 GCA_039024355.1 Planctomycetota bacterium | reverse complement strand
GCCGGCCTCGACGCCGACCAGGCCGCGGCGGTCTGCCGAGCCCTCGGCATGCCGATGCCAGAGGTGGACGGGCTCGCCAAACCCGACTTCGACAGCCAGCGGCCCGACTCGGTGACGCGCGCCGTAATGCTGTGGATGCTGGCCAAGCAGGGCATCACACCGCCGGCGCCGATCACGTCCGATGCCGAGTTCAAAGACTGGGAGTCCGCCTGGCAAGAAGAATTGTATGACGCCTGGGCCGCCGCCCAGCCCGACCGCCCCGTCAAGAGCGACGCTGCAGAGCCAAGCGGCGCCGACGCGGACGACGCGTTTGGCCTCGGCCTCGGGAGCATGGGCGTCAACCCGGGACCAATGAGCCCCTTCTACTATCTCGAAGAACGGGCGTGGGACCTGATCTACTCTTGCTCCGAACAACCCTGGACGGCTGCAGAGTGCCCACCGCTGGCGGGGTGGGTGGCCCGCAACGATTCGAACTTCGCCCTGCTGCAAGAAGCGGCACAGCGGCCCTCGTATTGGTTGCCGCCCGCCGATCTGCTCACGGAGCCGGAAGCAACGCTGGTGGCTTCATTCGGACGGCCCGAATACCGAGGGCTGCGTGGTGTCGTAAGCTGCATCTCGATCCGCACCATGCTGCGGGTCGGCGAGCATCAACTTGCTGAGGCGTGGGAAGACCTGCGGCTGCTGTTCGAGCTTATCGACCGTTACCCACGGGACTCTCTGATTGATCTGCTGATAGCGTGCGCCTGGGAAGGTGTCGCCTCGCAAGCGGCAGAGGCGTTGCTCACCGAGCGTGACTTGCCCGTGGAGACAGCGACCGCGATGCAGTCGTATTTCGCCGCACGCAAGCCTTCTTACCCGTTAGCAAATATCATCAACGGCTCTGAGCGGCTGTTGTGGTTGAGCAGCTTCACCGATGCGCAAGAAAAAGGCGATTTCTCCGAAGTGCTGTCTGATGTGCTGCCAGATGAAGCTGTTGGCTTGTCGCGCATGTCGATCGATTGGAACGTGACGCTCGTCAGGCTCAACACGCTCTACAATGCCGGTTCTGCGGCGCTGAAACTGCCAAGCTACAACGCAAAGGTGGCGGCTCTGCAGAAGATCGTCCAATCAAACGCCATGGCCGACCAGCACCCACCGATTGCCGCCTACCTCAGCCAGGCAGAACGGAGTCAGTTTCTTGCCGATTGCTATGCGCGTGGCACCTATATCAACGCGTCCAACTTACTGCTGGACCCCGTCGAGCAGGCCGATGGCTTCCGAAGGCGGCTGGCCGTGACGGCGGCGCTGGCGGTCCATCGGCTGCAAACCGGGGCGTACCCGGCGTCGCTCGCAGAGCTCGACGCGTTGCTGCTAGCTAAACCGCCTCTGGGCGCCTACTCGGGAGCGCCGCTGGTGTACGAAAAAACCGATAACGGCTACCTGCTGTACGACGTCGGCCCCAACGGCAAAGACGATGGCGGTTCAAATGAACTAATGGACTCTTACCGTGGCTACGCCTGCTACCAAGACACGCCCGAAGGCGAGATCGCTGGCCTGCTAGGCGAGCCAGAGCCGGGACCGAACGAATCACTCAGCGACCGCATACCCGCCGACGCCGACGACCACGCAACGCGGGTGCCGCTGCCGCCGATAGACCGTTCGCAGTACTTTGATCCGGATCGTGACCGACAGTAGCACCGTTGCGGAGCACCCGCCGGGGGGCCGGGCATGACGACGACCGATGTGCTGATCGTCGGCCAAGGGCTCGCCGGTTCGACGCTCGCTTGGCAGTTGGCGGCGCTGGGCGTGCGGTGCGTGGTGGTCGACCGCGGCGGCGTGGACCACGCCGGCATGCCGACGGCGTCGCGTGTGGCGGCCGGGCTGATTACGCCCGTCACCGGCGGCCGGCTGGCGATCGCCGCCGACTGGGACGCGTTGTGGCGTTCGGCCGAGGCGTTGTACCGCCGCATCCAGCGCGAGACGGGCGCCCGCCTGCTGCACACCCGCCCTGCGCTGCGTGTGCTCGCGTCGCCCGCGGAGCGGCGGAAGTTCGAGGAGCGTCAGAGGTTCGCGGAGCGGCTGGCCCGGCCGCCGGGCGCGGGGCCAAGCTTCGCCCGGCACGCACGCCCTGCAACGACCGACGAACTGCCGGCCGGGCTGCGGGCCGAGCACGGCGCCTTCTGGATGCCGCACGCCGCGCGGCTGGACGTCGCCGGGCTGGTGGACGCGACACGGGCGTGGCTCGAAGCCGACGGCCGCTACCGCCGGGCCGAGGTCGATCCAGAGACCGACTTTCAATTTTCGCCCGCGGGTGTCGCCGTGCCGCGGCTGGGGCTGTCGGCCGCGTGCGTGGTGTTCTGCCAAGGCTACACGCCCACGCCGCCGCGGTGGCTGACGCACCTGCGCTTCACGCCGGCCAAGGGGGAGCTGCTCACCGTCGTGCCCACCGGCGCCACGCCCCGCCAGGTGACGCACCGCGGCGTGTGGCTGGCGCCAGAGGCCGACGCCCCCGGCCGGCCGCACGCCTGCCTGGTGGGGGCGACCTTCGCCTGGGACCGGCTAGACGGCACGCCGACCGCCGCCGCCCGCGAAGAGCTGCTAGCGAAGGCCGCGCCGCTGCTGGGCGCTACGCCGCGGGTGATCGACCACCGCGCGGCCGTGCGGCCGGCCATGGCGGGGCGGCGGCCGACGCTGGGCTTCGCCACGGGCGAGCCACGCGTCGCCTGGCTCAACGGCCTGGGCACGAAGGGCGCGCTGTGGGCGCCGTGGCACGCGGGGCAACTGGCCCAGCAACTCGCCGGCCGGCTTTCGGCAGCGGGCAGCGGCTGTTGAGCACCCCCGCTACGCCGGCGGGTACGCCTTGTTCTACGCGGCCCGCTGAGCTGGGCGAGCCAGCACAGGCCCGCAAGAATACGGGGCTCGAAAAGGGTGGCTAATGGGGTTCGAACCCACGACCTCCGGAATCGCAATCCGGCGAGTACGAGTTGTGTTCGTGTCTACCTTGCACCGGGTTTGTGTGTGTTTGCCTAGGATTTTCGCATTCTAGAACTGATCGGCGCCGCGTCAACATGGAGCCCATGTTGGCCTCGCGTAGCATTGCCTGCGGCAGATTTGCGGCAGGAATTGACCCGCCGGAGTCGGACCTAATGGCCACAAACGGCGTCGTTCCGCGCAGCTTCCAGAAAGCCGGCAAAGAGGCCAGCATTGCGTTGGACCATGATCAGTGGTTTGGGCCGACCGCCAACTCGCAGAGGTCGTGCGCCGGCATAGATACGGCTGCGAGTTCCCGGAGTTGT
>JBCCQL010000411.1:0-3285 GCA_039024355.1 Planctomycetota bacterium | reverse complement strand
GGCGGGTCTGCTCGGCACGCGAAGGGGCGCCGACGACCACACTGGCCAGGGTCAACGCATTGCCTGCTAGCCGCGAATCGCTCGGCCGAGCGAGCATCTGCCGCATGATCACTTGCGGGTCTCGCGAGCCGGGCAGCGGTGCGGCCCCACCGAGTGTTTGTGACGCTGGGCGGCGCGGCGCGGCAGCGGGTGCGCGGACGCCGGCGCCCCGAGGTTCGGCGGCGGCGTAGGGGTTACCCCGCGTCGATGCCGCGGGCGGGGTGGGTGCAAACGTGGAGGGCGTGCCGGGCGCAAGCGTCCGCGGCCGCCGTGCAGCTGGCGCCGAACCGAGGTTTGAAGCCGCGGTTGGCTGCCGAGGCGAAGCTGGGAGCGGCGCGGCCCCACCGTTCCCGTAGCGTGAGCCGGGAACAGCCGCCGGCGGTGTGGAGAAGGCGTCGCCGAGATCGCTAAACCCGGGTGGCGGGTCGGGAGAGCCGTAGCGGTCGTCGGCCTGGGCGTGGCTCTGCAGCAACGGTGTGGCGGCAATTGCCGCTGCCAGAAACGCTCCAAACCGTTGATTCATGTTTTGCTTCCTTGCAAAACCTAGACGGGCTGCGGATGCATGCGAGCGTTGCAAGAACCGCAACCAGCGTCAAGACGAGCTTGCGGCCGCGTCAGTCGAGCTCTTCAAGCCAGACCCGCAGCTCGTTCTCGTATTCGCTCCACAGGTCGCCGCGGACGAGCGTCCGCTGGAACTCGGCAAGGCCGTCGGGGCCGTTGTCTGCCTGCTCTGCGCTGGCGTACCGCAGCATCGGGTCGGGGGCGGTGAGCTTGCGGCAGATGGTCATCAGCAGCTCGCTGTGCCCGACGTCCTTCGGGAAGATCGTCGCCAGACGCTGCGGCAGTGTCCGCTTGGCTTCAAGCAGCCGGGCGTAGTCGTTGATGCCGGCGAACAGCGGCTGGCCGGCCAGCATCTCGATCAGCACGTAGCCGAGGCTCGCCAGGTCGGACCGCGGCGTGAACTCTTGCCGCTCAAGCATCTCCGGGGCGGCGTACTGCGGCGTGCATGTCCGCTCGGTTGGCATGTCGTTGAGGTCGACCGCTGAGCCGATGTCGATCAGCTTCGCGTTGCCGGTGCGCTTGATCATGATGTTCGACGGCTTCATGTCGCCGTGGACGATCTCTTCGCGGTGCAGGGCGGCCAGCCCCGCAAGGCACTGCCGGATGATGGCGATAGCCATGCCCGGTTGCAGCCGGGGGCGGACGGGCCCGCTGGTGACGATGACGTTGTTGATGTACTCCCAGCGGCGGTTGCTCACGCGCTGCTTCGCACGCTCGTACATGGCGGCGGTAAGCAGGATGTCGAGGTCGTAGCCGTCGACCCACTCCATTTCGAGGATGCGGATACGGTTACGCTCAATGAAGTTCTGCACGTCCAGAAGGTTGTCGTGCTGGATCTGGGCGATGCGGTTGTTGACGGTCGCCATCCGCTGCATCGCGTCGGCGTAGCTGCGTTCGTCGTAGTAGCGTTCGGGCGAAAAGAACTTCAGCGCCACCGGCAGGGTGAAGCTGTCGGCGCCGCGCCGCTCACTCAGGTACACCACACCCTGGCCGCCAGTGCCGAGAAGCCGCTTGAGCCGCAGGTGCTCGGTCCAACGCAGCCGCTCGCTGCCGATCAGTTCGCTGTACCGGCTGAAGAGCTCCTCGGGGCATTTCTCTGTCGGCGGCGACCCGTTGAACGTCAGCGTCCGGGTCTGCTGGATAATCGTGGTGCTCATGCGATCGACTCGGCGTGACGAGACGGTGGCCACAGAAAAGTGCGGGCGCCGAAATGGGCGGGCCACCGGTGCTGGGAGCGGCTTCCTTGCCAGCTCGTATTCTAGGTCCGGCCCGCACACAGAGTCTACGGACATCTTACGCCGGCGTGCCCGGCAGCAGGCGCCAGAGCGAGTCGGCCGGCTTCGGGAACCCGAGTGATTTGTCGACGATGTTGACCAGCCGCTTTCCCGCCTGGAACCGGCGGAGGTTCTCGCAGAATAAGTCGGTCATATCGTCCACCCGCGTGGAGCGTTGCCCGCCGACGTGCGGCGTGACCATAGCGCGTGGCTGGCCCCACAACCGGCTGTCTGCCGGCAGGGGCTCGACCTCGGTCACGTCGAGCGCCGCCCCCGCCAGATGACCCGCCTCCAGCGCATCTGCAAGAGCGTCTTCCACGACAAGCGGCCCACGGGCGACGTTCACCAGGATCGAGCCCGGCCGCATCAACGCCAAGCGGCGGGCGTCGATCAGGCCTCGCGTCTGGGCGACAAGCGGCGCCGCCAAGATCAACGAGTCGACTTCCGACAGCATGTCGTCGAGCTGGCCCGGGCCTCCCAGCCACTCGACGTAGTCTGGCCTTGCCTCGGGGAAGTAGTCCGTGGCAAGCATCCTGACCCGGAAGCCCCGCAAGCATTCCGCAAGCCGGCGACCGTTGCCACCAAAACCGACGAGTCCAACGGTCGTTCCGCACAGGTCGCGGGTAGGCCGCCGCACGAACTCTCGCCGCTGCTGCGCTCGGAAAAAGGTCGGCAGATCACGCAATGAACCCAGCAACAACGCGAGTGTGTGATCCACAACCTGCTCGGCCAGCACGCCCGACGCGCTGGACACAATCACCGGCGAGCGGACGACCGGCTCCACCAGGCAGTGGTCCATGCCGGCGGCAGACGACTGGATCCACTTCAAGCGGCCAGCGTTGATGACCTCGTCCCACGGCACCGGCACTTTGGCGTGGCCGCAGTAGATGTCGGCCTCGAGAAGCCGCTCGGCGACGTGCTCTTGGCCGGCGTTGTCTATCTCTGCGTCGGGGGCAGCCGCCTGGATCTTATCGATGTGGCGTGGCTCGACCGGGTAGCACAGAACAATTCTCATGGCGTCTCCAGCGGCCCACCGCATGACCGGCGTGGCTGGTGGCGTGAGTGTGAGCGACGCGAACGCAAGTGGGCGTGTGGCGATCGCGGGCGGCATCGCCTAAACTATGATCGCTTGCAGGCTTGAACGTCCGCTTCTCTTCGTCACGCTGGATCTTGGCTCTCGTTCGCAGGGTACCGGTTTGAGCAAGTCGATGGGACAACCCGGCCGAAGTGAACCCGGGCTCGAACTTCTTCATGCCTTCGGTATAGAAGTGCCAACCGACGGCCAGACGCAGCAGCACGAGGGCGACTACCGAGCCAACGCCGAGCTGTCCCATCGACTTGCTCAAACCGGTACCCTGCGAACGAGAGCCAAGATCCAGCGTGACGAAGAGAAGCGGACGTTCAAGCCTGC
>JBCCQL010000410.1:0-3296 GCA_039024355.1 Planctomycetota bacterium | reverse complement strand
TGGCGCCCAGGGCGAAGGCCGCCTCGCGCAGCGACCGCGGCACGGAGCGCAGCACGTCTTCGCTGAGCGAGACCACCATCGGCAGCACCATGAAGCCCACCACGATGCTGGCGTTCAGAGCGTTGAACGTGTCGGTCGCCTCGCCGAACACCTGGGCCACGACGGGCGAAATAACCACCACGGCAAAGAACCCGTACACCACCGACGGGATGCCCGCCAAGATCTCGAGCACCGGCTTGACGATTTCCCGTGTCAGCGGCGAGGCGTACTCGCTCAGGTAGATGGCGGTGCCCAGGCCGATGGGCGCGGCGACGACGGCCGCGCCGGCCGTCACCAGCAGCGTGCCGCAGAACAGCGGCAGGATGCCGAACAGGTACTGCGAGGGCGCCCACTCGCCGCCGGTCAGGAACTCGGCCGGGGAGATGGTGTCCGGCTGGGCGCCGGGCGGCAGTTCTTCTAGCGATTCTGGCGTGGCGAACTCTTGCTGCGTGGCGACGACGTTGCCCGCCTCGTCCACAAAAAAGACGTAGCCAAAGAACGCGACGGCCTGCCACAACAGCACCACCACGATGCCCACCGTCACCAGGACCGACACCGCCGCGCAGGCCAGCAGCAGCACGTGGATGACCGGCTCTAGCCAGCGGCCGCCGCGCGCCGCCAACGCAGCGCCGGCGCCCGCTGGCGATGGGGGCGACCCTGGTCCGAGGCGTTGGCTTTCCGCGTACGACAACGGCTTGCCTTTGGTCGTGGCCTGCTGTGGGGCGTTTGCTGGGGCGTTTCACGCCGGCGTGTGGCTGGGTCGCCCCCGCCAAGCTTAATCGGCCGCGGCGGCGGGCGCCGACTCTGCGGTGCTGCTCTGCTCTGCCGCGGCTGCTTCTGCTGTGGCGGCTGTATCTGATTCGGCGTCTGTGTCTGATTCGGCGTCTGTGTCTGATTCGGCGTCTGTGTCTGATTCGCCGCCTGCGTCGGCGATTACACCTGCGGCGGCATCGCCGGCCAGGCTTTCCCGGCCGCCCGACAAAATGGCTTCCAGCGTCGCCACGTTCGCCTGCTCTACGTCGCTAGGCGCCGGGACGTAGCCCACCTGCTCGGCCAGCTCGTCGACCCGCGTGAGGTAGAACCGGACAAAGTCCGCCACCGGCGCCTTCTCGAGCGACGGGTGGCTGACGTAGATGTACAGCGGCCTGGAGAGCGGCTTGTAGGTGTTGGCCTTGATGGTCTCGACCGTGGGCTGGACGCAGCCCCCACCGGCGTCGACGCCGATGAGGCTCAGCGTCGAGGCGTTCTCGATGTAGTAGGCGTAGCCGAAGTACGCCAGCGCGTACTTATCGCCCTGCACGCCGCGGACCAGCTGGTTGTCTTCCGTGCTGGGCGAGTAGTCCGCCCGCGGCGGGACGCCCTCGCCCAGAACCTCTTCGACGAAGTACTGGAACGTGCCGCTGTTCTCGTCGGGGCCATAAAGCTTGATCGGCTCGTCGGGCCAGGCGGGGTCGAGGTCGCTCCACCGCTGCACGGGGCTGTCCCGCCGCCACAGGGCGCGGAGCTGTTCGGTCGTCAGGCAGCTGCACCAATCGTTCTGCTGGTTGACGACGATCGAGATGCCATCGTACGCGACGACAAACTCGGAGAAGCCGATGCCGGCCGCCTTGCACAGCTGCCGCTCGGAGGGCTTCATCGGCCGCGACGCGTCGCAGATATCGATCTCGCCCTTGCTGAACGACGTGATGCCGCCGCTGGTGCCGGTCTTGCTCACCGTGATGCGGGCGCCGCCGTTGGCGGCCGCGAATTTGTCTTTGACGCGGGCGCTGATCGGGAAGACGGTGCTCGAGCCGTCGATGCGGATGCTGTCCGGCGGCGTGAAGCAGCCTGCCACGCCGCTCACCCACCCGCCAGCGACCGCGGCCATCACTGCCCGGCGGATGGCGGTGGCGCCAAAACGGGGGCGGGCAGCAGGACGGGACGCGGGCATCGGGCGGATCTGGGTGGTGGACCGACTGTTGCAGGCGAAGCTGGTTACAAGGCGTTCTTTTTGCCCGCGAATGACGCGAATGAGTGCGAATCTTCGGTGCGGCGGCAGCCTACATCGGCATTGTGAAGGCAAGATGAAGAGGCGGTGAAGGCGGCGGCGAGACGGGCTACGCCGCCGGCAGCTCGACGGTGAACGTCGTGCCGACGCCCTCTTCCGACGCGACCGACACCGTGCCGTCGAACGCCTGGGCCAAGTGCTTGACGATAGCCAAGCCAAGGCCGGTGCCGCCCAGCTCGCGGCTGCGGGCTTTGTCGACGCGGAAGAACCGCTCGAAGACGCGTGGCAGCGCCTCGGCGGGGATGCCGATGCCGATGTCCTCCACGTCCAGCCGCACCCGCCCGCCGCCCGCCGGCCGCCACGCTACCCGCACCGTGCCGCCGCCGGGCGTGTACTTGATGGCGTTGTCTACCAGGTTGTTGCAGATGACACGCAGGCCCTCGGGGTCGGCCGTCACCAGCAGCCCGGCGTCGGCCTGCGGGTCGGCGACCAGGCGGATCTGCTTGGCCTCGGCCTGCGGCCGGTAGTCGTCAAGGCAGGCGTGGGCGACCTCGGCCAGGGCGACGCTGCCGATCTCGAACGGCTGCTGGCCGGACTCGATCCGCGCGAGCGCCAGCAAATCCTGGATCAGGAAATTCAGCCGGTCTGCCTGCTCTTCGATCCGCCGCAAGAACTGGGTGTTGTGCTCCGGGTCGTTCAGGGCGCCGTCGATCAAGGTCTCTGTGTACGCCTTGATCGAGCTGAGCGGCGTCTTGAGCTCGTGCGAGACGTTCGCCACAAAGTCTTGGCGGAGCGACTCCAGCCGCCGCAGCTCGGTGGTGTCGTGCAGCACCACCACCAGGCCGGGGCACGGCTCGCCGGGCAGGGGCGTCGCCTGGAGCGACAGCGACAAGCCGTTCCACTCGATCTCCAGCCGCTGCGGCCGCGCACTGGCCAGGCACGCGGCCACGGTGTCCAGCAGCGTGTGGTGGCGGACCACCTCGGCCAGCGGCCGCTGCTCGACCTGCGGCGGGAAGAAGCCGAACAGCTTGCCGGCCGCCCGGTTGGCGAACAGCACGCGTTGGCGGTCGTCCACGGCGATGACGCCCTCGATCATGCCGCCCAGCACGGTGGCCTGCTGCTGACCGCCGACGCGGAGCTCGATGAGCTGGCTGCCGAGGGCTTCGCTCGCCTGGTTGAGCGACTGGGCGAGCGTGCCCAGCTCGTCCCGGTTGGCGATGAACGCCCGCTGGCGGTAGTCTCCGCGGGCGATGGCGTCGGCCGTCCCGCC
>JBCCQL010000409.1:0-3302 GCA_039024355.1 Planctomycetota bacterium | reverse complement strand
GCCCGCTGCAGCAGGTCGGCGATGGCCACCTCGCGGGGCTTGATCGCCACGTCGTCACGCAGCAGCTGCTCGTAGCTAGGCAGCACGCGGACCTGGAAGCCGTGGCTGCTGGCCGAGTCCATCAGCCGGCGGACCTCGGCGCCCGGAAGCTGCCCGGCGGTGATCAGCACGCAGGCCACGCGGTGCTTGCGCACCAGCCGCGGCACGTCGCCCAGGCCGCCCATGACGGGCAGGCCGCCGACGGTGCGGCCGACGTACCGCGTGCGGGTGTCGATGAACCCGACGGGCCGCCAGCTCAGCGCGGGGTTGCGGCGGAGGGCGCGCAGAAGGTCTTCGCCCGCCGCGTTGGCGCCGACGATCAGCGTGGCCGCCGAGGGCCGCCGCCGCAGCGGGTTCCAGTGCAGGTCGTGCACCAGACGCGGCACGCTGTTGATCGCCGCCAGGGCGACCAGCGTCGTCCCCCAGTCCAGCAGCACGATGCTGCGTGGGATGGTCAGCCCCGGCAGCAGCATAGCGTCGACCAGCATGACGCCGGCCGTGCCGACCGTGATCGACTTGACCAGGACCACCAGGTCGTGGAACGAGAACGACCGGCTCCACGCCTGCCGCTGCCCCAGCCACGCCATGGCCACCAGCCGCACGGCGATGACCACCGGCGCGGTGCGGAGGAAAATGGCCCAGCTGGCCGGCTCGATGCGGCCGGCGAACCGCAGCAGGTGCGAGGCGTAGAACGCCAGCCCGCTCACCACGGCAAGCACCACGGCCGAGGCAACAAACCGCTGCACCCGCCGGGGCGTGAACCGCGTGCGGAGCTTGGCGAGCGCGGCGCCCACGCCGGCCTGGTTGCCAAGGCTGGCCGCGGCCGGCTCGGCGGGCGTGGCGGGCGGATCGGCCGGCCGTTGCTCCGAGTCTTGCTGGCGTTGTTGGCTCGTGTGCGGCACTCGAGGGTCTCCACGTCGTCGGCCCCGGCGGTGCGAACGTCGCCGCCGGGCAAGCGCGGGGCCGCCCGCCTGCCGGCAAGGCCAGCCCCGCTGAGCGGACGCAGTTACAGGCTGCCGCGCGGCCCGGCAAGGCCGCTTGGCGTGAGGCTGCTACGCCGCGCGGCGCGAACGCTCGGGTGTTGGCTCTCGCCCCGCCGCGGGCACGACGCCGCGGGCACGACGCCAAAGCGCGGGGCTGGCGAGCGTTGTCGCTGCAAGAGACGCCGCGTAACCCGCCGCCACAACCGCCGCGCACGCCAGCCGTGACTCGGGCGCCAGCAACGCACGCAGGGCCGCAAGCGGCGCTGCCGCGCAGCAAGCCGCCAACGCCAGCCCGCCCACCCACGGGTACAGCTCCCGCGGCAGCAGCCGCCGGTGCATGGCCACGACCTGGGCCGCCAAGTAGCTGCCGGCGAACAGCGGCCACACCGCCGCTGCGGCCACCATGCCGTAACGCGAGCACGCCGCGTAGATCAGCGGCGCAAACAGGACGACGGCCGCCACGCTGAGCTGGTTTACCAGCCGCGTCCACCCGCAGGCCATCTGCAGGGCGAAGGGCATGCTGCTCAGGCAGTTCAGCCCGACGCCGGCGAACAGCAGCGAGGCGATCGGCGCCGAGCGGGCGGCGATCTCGCGATCGCCCAGCCACAGCCAAATCAGCTCGCCAGAAAACAGCACGCCGGTGACGGCCGCCGGCAGCGTCACCACAGCCGCCAGCTGCGAGCCGGCGTGGTAGCACCGCGCCAGGCCAGCGTGATCCTCGGACGCGCAGGCGCCGGCCAGCCGCGGGAACATGACCGCCTGCACCGGGCTGATCAGCACGAACAGCACACCGGCCAGCGATCCGGCGATGGCGTAGTGGCCAAAGTCGTCGGCCGACGCCTGCTGCCAGATGATCAGCTTGTCCATCTGCGTCATCACCGCGGCGGTGATCGCGCTGAGCGTGCCGCCCGCCGCGTACGGGGCGACCGACCGGAATCGGCGCCAGTCGAAGCGCGCGGGAACGCCACGCAGCGGCCCCGACCGCCGGGCGAGCACGGCCGACGCCGACGTCACCAGCACGCCGCACGCCAGCTGCCAGAGGAAGAACGCCAGCGGCGTGGCAGAGACCCACGTCAGCACCGCCGCGGCGCCCAGCAGCCGCAGGCCGTGCCACGCCATGTTGACCACGCTGAGCGTTGCGTGCCGCTGCTGGCCCACCAGCACGCCGGAGTAGAAGCCGTGCGGCAGCTGCGCGGCGATGGCCGCCGCCATGACGAGCAGCAGCAGCGGGGCGTCGTTCGCCAAGCCGGCGCCCCACGCGCCCGCCAGCCAGCCGCCGCCGCACGCCACCACCGCGAAGCACGCCCCGCACAACGCCCAGAAGATGAGCTCCAGCGTGCGGAACAGGTCCGCCGCTGAGCGTGCGTCGGCGGCGTGTGAATCGGCGGAGCCCGCGGTCGTGTCTCGGCCCAGGGCGGCCATCTCGCGCTTGATCGCCTGCGACAGCCCGGCGTCGAGCAGCACCGCCACGCGCTGCACAGCCAAGAACAGCCCCACCAGCCCGTACCCCGCCGGGCCAAGCCGGTGGACGTACACCGGCGTGCAGCCGATGGCCAGGCCCAGCATCCAGAAGCGGCTGACAAACGTAACCGCCAGGTTGACCAGCACCGTTGGCGGCGGCGGCCGCGTGCCGCCCGGCGGCTGTTCGGGTGCGTTCACGGCTGAACCGGCGTGGCGCCGGGCATGCCGGTCGGGTGGGGAAGCGTGATCGGCGCCGCCGGTGCTTCCGGAGACTTCGGTCGCGTCTGTGCCCGAAGCTCAGCGACCACGCCCGGAAGCATCGCGGCGAGCGTCGGCACGGGCTGGCCCAGCTCGCCCCAGAACCGCCGGCTGTCTAGCGTGCGATCGACCACGGGCAGCGGCTGCGGCGTGATCTCGGTCGGCAGCTGCAGGGCGTCGCGCACGGCCGACAGCAGGTCGAACTTGGTGATCGCCTCGCCGCCGACGTGTCGCAGGCCGGTGATGCGGTGCGGCCGGCGGAGAAGGTCTTCGATCGCCGCCGCGAGGCACGCCGTTGACAGCCCGGAGAAGCGGTAGCCGGCGTAGCCCTCCACCCGCCCGCCGCCCTGCCCGGCCAGCCAGTTGAGGAGCCCGGCGCCGGTGGGCAGCGCGCCGAAGAACGTGGTGCGGAGCGTCAGGCAGCCGGGGCCGGTGACCTCGCCCAGCAGTTTGGTGGCGCCGTAGGTGTCGGCCGGGTCGGGCGGGTCTGCCTCGCCGTAGCGTAGTGGAAGAACCAGTACCGGTGGCGTGGTCATCCTTCCATACCCCTTCCATTACTCT
>JBCCQL010000408.1:0-3302 GCA_039024355.1 Planctomycetota bacterium | reverse complement strand
GCCGGCGCCGGCGTTGCAGACGGCTACTGGAACCGGCCCGAGTTAACGGCCGAGCGATTCGTGCCGGACCCCTTCGCACCCGCGGGCGGCGAACGGCCTGACGGCCAGCCGGCGCGCATGTACCGGACGGGGGACACCGCCCGCTGGAACGCCCACGGCCTGCTGGAGTTTGGCGGCCGGAGCGACGGTCAGGTCAAGGTCCGCGGCCACCGCGTCGAGCTCCGCGAGGTTGAGCTCGCCCTCGGCACGCACGACGCGGTTGGCGAGGTGGCTGTGGTGGTGAGCAACCCGGGGGGCGCCGACGCGGCGTTGGTGGCCTACGTCACGCCGGCCAACGGCCACGCCTGCGAGCCCCCGCAGCTGCTCGCCCACCTCGCGCAGCGGCTGCCGGGGTACATGGCGCCGTCGGCCGTCATCCAGCTGCCGGAGCTTCCGAAGACCGAGAACGGCAAGATCGACCGCAATCGGTTGCCGCGGCGGGGCATCGCCGGGCAGGGGTCCGCCCCCAAGCTGGCGCCGCGGACGCCCCTTGAGCAGCAGCTTTCCGCCTGGGTGTGCGAGCTGCTGCGGATTGACCACGCCGGCCCGTTCGACAACTTCTTCGAGCTGGGCGGGCAGTCGCTGCTGGCCACGCAGCTGGTCGTGCGGATGCGTGACGAGTTGGGCGTGGAGCCGCCGCTGCGGGCGGTGTACGAGGACCCGACCATCGCCGCGTGGGCCGAGCTGATCCTCGAAGCCCAGATCACCACCACCGCCGACCTGCCCGGCGACCTGCTGCGACAGATCGGCGAAATGACCGACGCCCAGGCCGCCGAATTCCTCCAGTCGCTCGGCAAAAGACCTTCGGGCGAGCGTTGAGCACGCCCCGTGGATTGCGGACTGCCGCAGCATGCGGTGTATCCGACGGGTTGGCCCCAAAATTCGCCGCCCCTCGCTACTCTTTGCACGCCGTCGCCCGCGAATGCCGTAACAGCCGCCGCGGTCGTTCGTATGAGCGCACATGCGGGAAGCGGCCAGCAGGCCGCCTGCCCGCCTCGCGAGTGCCCCCGTCCGCCTTGCGAGTGCCATATTGCCCCAGGACGCACCCAGCGGCGTCTGCCCTCGCAAGCGGGCCGGGCCGGCAGTGGTGCAGGGGCCGGCTGGCGAACACAATGGGGAGTTTGCGGCCTGCCCGCAGACCGCCGGGTGCCCGCAGAAACGCCCTGGCGCCGCTCCCGCCCACGAATCCAGCACCCGAGACACGAAGCACCCGATGGCGTCAGCGGCCGAGGAGAACCTTTCGGAGCAACTAGCCACGCTTTCGCCCGCCAAGCGTGCCGCGTTAGAGGCGATGCTGCTCGCGCGCGGGGGCGAACGGGCCGGCGCCGGCCGCATCCCGAGGCGGGCGGCCGACACGCCTGCGCCGCTATCGTTCGCCGAGCAGCGGCTGTGGCTGCTCGACCGGCTGGAGCCCGAGCACCCGTTCTACAACATGCCGCTGGCCGCGCGGCTTACCGGGCCGCTCGACACCAAGGCGTTCGCCTACGCTCTGGAGCAGCTGGCCGCGCGGCACGAGACGCTGCGGTACGCCTACGCCGAGCAGGCCGGCGAGCCGGTCCGGACCATCCACAACGCCGTGCGGCTGGCGCCGCGGCTGGTAGACCTGCGTAGCGAGCCCAACCCCGAGGACGCGCTGCAGCGGGCGATGCGCAGCGAGTCGCGGCGCCCGTTCGAACTGAGCCGGCCGCCGCTGCTGCGGTGCGTGATCTACAAGCTGGCCGGCACACGCCATGTCGTGCTGCTGGTGATGCACCATATCGTGTCCGACGGCTGGTCCATGGGCGTGATGCTCAGTGAGCTCACCGCGTTGTACGACGCCGCGCTGCGGGGGCCGTGCGCCGCGTCGCCCCTGGCGCCGCTGCCGCTGCAGTACTCGGACTTCGCGGCTTGGCAGCGCGGGCAGCTGGACGGCGCGCCGATCCAGCAGCAGCTCAACTACTGGCGCCGGCGGTTGGCGGACACGCCGCCCGCGCTGGAGCTGCCCACCGACTGCCCCCGCCCGCCGGTGCAGGACTACGAGGGGGGCGCCGTGCCGCTCGCGCTCGGCGAGAGCCTGAGCAGCCGCCTGCGCGCCTTCGCCGAGCAGCGGGGCGTGACGCCCTTCACGGTGCTGATGGCCGCCTACCAGGCGTGGCTCTGTCGGCACACCGGTGCGGACGACCTGTGCGTGGGCGCCGTGGTCGCCAATCGGACGCGGGCCGAACTCGAGCGGCTGATCGGCTTCTTCGTCAACACGCAAGCGATCCGCATCGACCTGTCCGACGACCCTGAATTCTCTCGGCTGCTAGACCGTGTGCAGCAGCGGGCGATCGAAGCGCAACAGAACCAGGACGTGCCGTTCGACCAGGTGATGGAAGCGGTGGCGCCCGAGCGGGACCGCAGCCACGACGCCCTGTTCCAGGCCGCTATGGTCGTCCAGAACGCCCCCCACGACCTGCCCCAAAGCCACGGCCTGCGGGCCGAGCCGCTACCCATCGACAACGGCACCGCGAAGTACGACCTGACGTTCTTCTTTTGGGAGGAAGCGGCGACCGGGCAGGCAGGCCGGTGGGTGGGGCGGATCGAGTTCCGCACCGCGTTGTTCGAACGGGCCACGGTCGAGCGCTTCGCCAAGACGTTCCAAACGCTGCTGGGAGACGCGCTCGACCACCCCAGCCGCCGCGTCTCGCGGCTGGCCCTTCTCGACGCCGAGCACCGTGGGCTGATCGATGCCTGGGGGCAGAACCCACAGCCAACGCCCGGCCCGCGGCTGGTGCACGAGTGTGTCGAACGGTGGATGCGTGACACGCCCGCCGCCGCGGCGGTGATCGAGGCCGGGCAGACGTTTAGCTATGCCGAGCTCGACGCCCGGTCGGCCGCCACCGCCGCCGGGCTCTGGGCCGCCGGCGTCGCCGCGGGCGATGCGGTGGTGGTTTGCCTGCCCCGCTCGGCGGCCATGCTGGCGGCGATGCTCGGCGTGTGGCGGGCCGGCGGTGTGTACGTGCCCGTGGACGCCGAGTTGACGGCCCAGCGGCTGGCGTTCGTCGCCGCGGACTGCGGCGCCCGGGTGGTGATCGCAGGGCCCAGCACCAACCCGCCGGCGGGCTGCACGCGGCTGACGCCCACTGAGCTGACCGCACCCCGCCCGGCAACACCCAACGCGACCAAGGATCAGCCGGCCGCCGGAACGCCAACCAGGGCGCCGGGGTCGCGGGCGTACGTCATCTACACCTCCGGCTCGACCGGCAAGGCGAAGGGCGTTGCGTGTGAGCACGCGGGCATCG
>JBCCQL010000407.1:0-3322 GCA_039024355.1 Planctomycetota bacterium | reverse complement strand
GCGGCGCTACCTGCAGCAATCGACAACGAAAAAGCGGCACAGGGCTTGCTCATCCAAGGTCGCGTCGTCACGGACGAACCGGTGAGAGGGTCAGCAAGCCTGCTGACCTTGGTTGCCACCGGGCGTGACGGCGACAGCGAGGCGAGGAATTGGCGCCAAGGAACTGAGACGGATCGAACTCAGGCGCCTGGAATGGATTTTTGACGGCAGTGGAGTAAGGACGGCTTCACTTTTGGCGTCGAACCCCTAGCGACGGGAGTTCGTGACCATGACCAAGCAAGCACAAAACGGGCAGCACGCACCGGCCAGCCCCCAGGCGCCCCCCCAAAGCCACGCACGCAGCGTGGCCGTCCAACCCTCGGGCAAGACAATGCACGACCCCGCAACCACGCCAACCGCCGCGGCCAACGCCCCGAGCGCACCGGCCGCGTCAACAGCCGCGTCACCGGCGGAGCGATCGGACGAACAGCTCTTGCTCGCCCACCGGCGTGACCCCAAAGCCGGCCACCTGGCGACGCTGATTAAACGCTACGAGCGTGAGCTGTACAGCTACCTCTGCCGCTTCTTGGGCGACGCTACCCAGGCGCAGGACGCCTTCCAAGCGACTTTCCTGCAGGTGCACCTGAAGAGCGGCATGTTCGACGCCAAGCGGAAGTTCCGGCCGTGGCTCTACACCGTGGCGACCAACCAGGCGATCGACTCCCAGCGCCGCAACCGGCGCCACCAACTGGTGAGCCTCGACCGGCCGAACAAGTCGGAGCATACCGAGGTCGGTACGCTGCTCGACCTGCTGGGCAGCCGCGAGGCGAATCCTGCCGAACGCTTCGAGCGTGGCGAGCGTATAGAGTGGGTGCGGCAAGCGGTTGCCGCCCTGCCCGAGCAGCTACGCAACGTGGTCAGCCTGGTTTACTTCCGCGGGCTGAAGTACCGCGAGGCAGCGGTGGAATTGGCTGTGCCGGTCGGGACGGTTAAAAGCCGGCTGCACTCGGCGATTGGTGAGTTGGGCCGCGAGTGGCGAAACTCGGAGCGAGGGTGATCCGTACCCGCGAAGCTGATCCGCTTTGGCGGGGCTGACCCTTCAGCGGGGCCGGGCCCTCTCTAGCGAGGCCGGGCGTTCCCTTGCGAGGCCGGGCCGCGTGAGCGTGGCTTGGCGCCATCCGATTGCCCAGCGCCCATCGCGTTGCCGAGCGTCGCGGCGGGCAGCTCAAGGGTTGTCCCCGCGGCTGCTGGCCGGGCTAGAATGGGCAGAGCGGGCGCCCTTCTGCCCACGCTGCAAGCACCAACACGGTTCCGTCGGCGTCGATGCCGCAGGCGACCAGCGATCTCGAGCGGCCAGCAGCCCATGCGTGAGAGGCTCGTCAAATACCTGCTAGGCGAACTCAACGCCCGCGAGGCGGCAGAGGTCGAATCCTTGGTGGCGGCCAGCCCAGAGCTGCGCCGGCAGCTAGATGAACTCCGCCGCTGCCTGCCATGCGACCTGCTGGGCGAACCTGCCAGCGGCGGCCAGAGCGTTGACGCGCTGCGCGAACCAGCACACGACGCGACAATCGCCGCACAGCCACCGCCTGGCTCCTACCGACCCGCCGAACCCGCAAGCGAACCGCCGGCCGGGCTCGCCGATCGGACGGCAGACTCGGTTAACGAGCTTGTGCTGGGGCTCGCCGCTACGCGGACCGAAGCCACGCCAGAGTCGGCCGGCGGCGGCAGGTCGGGGCGCCCCGGCAGCTTTACGTTCGTTGATGGCGGCGTGGCGGCGGGCGTGGTAGTGGCGCTGGGGATGATGCTGTTCCCCGCCCTGCAGCAGAGCCGTGAAGCGTCGCGCAGGACCGCCTGCGAGTACAACCTCGGCAAGCTGGGCCGGGCCCTGCAGCAGTACGCCGACTCGCACGGCGGGCTGCTGCCTATGGTGCACCCGGGCGAGAACGCCGGCGTGTTCAGCATGCGGCTGGCGGACGACGGGTTTGTCGATCGGCGGCAGCTGGCGGAGTGGCTCGTCTGCCCCTCGTCGGAGTTGGGGCAGCAGGCCGCCGGCGGCGGCCGCACGGTGAGCATCCCTCGGCGGGAGGAGCTGGCGCAGCTGCGCGGCGCGGCCCTAGGGCAGGCCCGCCGCACCATGGGAGGCAGCTACGCGTACCGGCTGGGCTACCTGGACGGGCCGCTCTACCGGCCGATCACGCTGACCGGCAACAGCCGATCGCCGGTGCTCAGCGACGCCCCCAACCCGGGCTCCGGCCGGTGGCAGAGCTCCAACCACGGCGGCCGCGGGCAGAACGTGCTGTTCCAGGACGGGCACGTCCGCTACCAGGTGGACTGCCTGCTGGAGGACGACAACCTGTTCGTCAACGCCCACGGCAACCCGGCGGCCGGCGCCGGCTGGGACGACGCCGTGCTGGTGCCCAGCGACGGCACGCCGGGCGTCTTGGCGGCGCCGGGCAGGCCGCGGCAGTTCCGCGCTACCATCTGGCGCATCCGCACGCGGTAGGCTCAACCCGCCGCGGGCGCCTGGCCGAAGAGCGGCACAGGCCGCCGACCCCGCAGCCCGACCTGCGGCCGGGCTACCCAACTCCCCCAGCCAACCGGCAACGCCGCTATGCGCCTCCTGCTGCTCGCCTACGCCGCCTCGCTCGCCGGCATCGCGGTGCTGATGGACGCCGGTCGGCTGCCAGGCCTCAAGGCGTGGGTCACCCACGAGGTGCCGCTGGGCGACAAGGGCGCCCACTTCTTGGTGGCCGGCAGCCTGGCGGCCTTGCTCAACGCCCTGATGCTGCGGAGCTTCCCGCTGCGTCCGGTTAGGGCGGTTGTGCTGGGCAGCGCGATCGCCGCCGCCCTGGTCACCGCCGAAGAGCTCACCAATCACTTCACCCCGCACCGCAGCTGCTCACCCGGCGACGCCGCGGCCAACTGCCTGGGTGTTGTGTGCCTGGGCGTGGCGCCCAGCGTCGCGTGGCTGGTGCTGCGTCGCCGCGTGCCCGCCCACGCGTAAGCGGCCCGAGTGGCGTTGGGGCCACGCGGCAAAAGCAGCGGCGTTGCCGCGACGCAACGCCCGCTATGCCAGGGCTTGCCGCGGCGGTCATCACATGGGCGGAAGCCCCACATCTGGCGGCGTTCTGCTCATTCGAATCGCTCGCCCACGGGTTTGGCACGCCGGCTGCCCCTCTGCCTTGGCGTGTCGCGGCGCCGCCGGCCGGGTTCCCCACCCGGCCCGGCCGGCCGGCGCCAAGCCACGCGACGCGACGCGACGCGACGGGCGCCCTCTCCACCGGCTGCGGGGCGCCCGCTTCTCCCCACGCCTACCGGCGGCCGGAGCCCTGGTCCCCTCGGG
>JBCCQL010000406.1:0-3375 GCA_039024355.1 Planctomycetota bacterium | reverse complement strand
CCGCTTCACTAGACCGACGTCCGGGCCGGGCACCGTTGCGCAGAAAATCTGCCGCCACACGAAAAAAGGCCGGGGCCGCTCTCAGGCGGCCCCGGCCAAGGGAAGGAAAGGGTGAGGAACTCGTCGCTAGGTCAGCCGCCGATCAGTCGGCGATGCGGGGAACCTCCGGGGCCGGCGTCATCAGCAGGTTGCCGGTGGTGGCCGGGTTGCCGATCTTCAGGGCGCCAGCCGAGGGGGTCTCGATCGGCTCGTCGTGGACGATCAGGTCGGGCTTGCGGACCAGCGTCACGCCGTAGGAGCGGACAACCGTACCGTCCGGGCGGACCAGCTGCAGCGTGGCGGCGACCTTGGCCTTGAGGCCCATGTCCGGCACCAGGAAGGTGACCTTGTTGGCCTGCCAGCTCAGGATGCAGCACTCGTGGACGGCCGGGCCCATCTTCAGCAGCACAAAGCCCTCTTCTTTGCCCAGGAAGTTGGTGGGCGCCGTCACCATCGAGCCCACGGTCAGCTCGCTCGTCTTCGGCCGGCCGGCGGCCTTCTGGTCGCACGCCTTGCGGCGTTGGAACACGCGGTGCTCGCCTTGGGCATCCAGCTCTGCCAGAACCGGCTTGTACTCAACCTTTTTGATCACGGTGCCAATCCCGCAGGGGTTGGCGGCCTGGGCCCCGGTGGAAGCGATAGCGGCGGCCAGAGCAAGCGTCAGCGAAAGTGCGGTCTTCATCGTCGTATCTCCTGAAATTGAAACGGTTTAAAGCGTTGCGAAAAAGTTGGTAAACGTGGTGTATCGCGTCGTAGTTGGGTGGTTTGCGGTGTCGCGTGGTGTTTGTCGGGCGGTCTCCTCGGCTCGTCGTGGTTGGTGGCGTGTTGGCTCGTTTGTGCGTGTTTGGCGGTTGTTCTCGCCGGCTTCATTAGAGAGAAGCGCGGCGGCCAAACCGTTGCGCACGATTTCCGAGAAATCTCAAACCGCCCAAAAACCCGCAGAAACAGCCGGCTCCGCGGCCAGCGCCGCCGCTGCCTTGGCGGGAACCTGCAACCGGCTATACTCGCCACGCCCGGCGCCAACTGGCGGCTACACGCCACCGCCCGGCACAGCGGCTACCACATCAACTGCGGAGCAAACCGATGGCAGACGGCGACCACACCACCAACTGGCCCGACCTGGCGATTGGCCTCTACGACCGGCTGACCGGCCGCGGCGCCGAGATCGCATACGACTTCGAAGAGATGCACGTCAAAATCCCCAGCGGCACCGGCGGCGGCGCCGAGCACGCCGAGTGGGTGCTCAACGGCAAGATCAAGATCACCACGACCGACGGCAAATCGTCCCCAAACTGACGCTGGCCGGCCGCATCGACGCCACCTTCGCCCCCGGGCCGGGGGCGCCGCGGCGGCCGGTCGTCATCGAGGGGGCAGGCCAAACCGTCACCGTCATCGCCGAGGACGTCCGCACAGTGTGGGCCCTCCGCAAAGCGGCCTTCCCGGGCGTCGGCCGCGTGCTGGGCGTCGCCGGCAAGGTAGGCTGGAAGGTCATGCTGCGGACTGCCGGCGGTGTTGAGGTCGAGCTCGCCCCGTCGCCCAGCCTGGCCGTGCGGACGCTGGCCCCGGCGCTGCGACCGACCGAGTGACCTCCGCACCGGCTGGCAGAAGCCAAACCGAAACCTGCAGGGCGAAAGGCGTGTTATGCCGGGAGACTCGCAGGCCGACGGCGTTGTTGCTGCCCCAACCGCGGGGCAGAGCGACGGGCCTCAGATCGCCCCGGGCGACCTGATCTGTGTCACCGGCGCCACGGGCTACGTCGGCGGCCGGCTGGTGCGGATGCTGCTAGACCGCGGCTACCGCGTCCGCTGCGTCGTCCGCGAGCCCCGCAAGCTCGACCGCCGGTCGTGGTCCAGCGACCCGCGTGTCGAGGTCGCCCAGCACGACCTGTCGGAGCCGGAGCGGCTTACCGAGATCCTCCGCGAGTGCACGGCCGCCTACTACCTGGTGCACTCGATGGTGGCCACCGGCGCCGAGTACGCCGAGCAGGACCGGGCACTAGCAGACAACTTCGCCCACGCGGCGGCCGCAGCCGGCGTCCGCCGGATGGTCTACCTCGGCGGGCTCGGCGAGATGGGCGTCGGCCTCAGCGAGCACCTCCGCTCCCGCCGCGAGGTCGAGAAGCGGCTGGCCGCCACCGGCGTGCCCGTCACCACCTTCCGCGCAGCCATGATCATCGGCTCCGGCAGCGCGTCGTTCGAGATCCTCCGCTACCTGGTCGAACGCCTGCCGGCGATGATCACCCCCCGGTGGGTCGAGACCGAGTGCCAGCCGGTGGCCATCATCGACGTGCTGCACTGGCTCACCGAGTGCCTGGCCGTGCCCCAGACCGCCGGCCAGGTGCTAGAGATCGGCGGGCCGGAGGTCTACACCTACCGCGACCTCATGCAGTTGATGGCCAAAGAGCGGGGCCTGAGCCGCCGGCTGATTGTGAGCGTCCCGCTGCTGACGCCGCGGCTGAGCTCCGGGTGGATCAGCCTAGTGACGCCCGTCTCGTACCGCATCGCCCGGCCGCTGGCCGAGGGGCTACGCAACCGCGTGGTGGTGACCAACGACGCCACGCAGCGGCTGATGCCGCACGACGCGCTGACCGTTCGCGAGGCGATCCACCGGGCCCTCACCCGCACGGGCGAGGGCGAGGTGCCTACGCACTGGTCCGCCGCCGGGCCCATCCCGGGCGACCCCGACTGGGCGGGCGGCAAGGTGTTTATCGACCAGCGCAGCATCACCATCGGCGCCGACCCGGACCACGTCTTCGCCGCCGTCTGCCGCGTGGGAGGCGGGCACGGCTGGTACGCCGGCGACATCCTCTGGCGGATCCGCGGCTGGATGGACCAGGTGGTGGGTGGCCCCGGCCTGCGGCGCGGCCGCCGCCACGCCGAGCAGATCGCCTTCGGCGAGGCGCTCGACTTCTGGCGCGTGGTCGGCATCGAGCAGGGCCGATCGCTCAAGCTCCACGCCGAGATGAAGCTGCCCGGCACGGCGCGGCTGGACTTCAAGATGACGCCCGTCGGTGAGGCCGCCGACCGCCCGAAGACCGAGCTGACCATGACCGCCCGGTTCCGTCCCAAGGGCCTGGCGGGCATCCTCTACTGGTACGCCGTGGTGCCGCTGCACGCGTTCGTGTTCGGCGGCATGCTCCGCGGCATCAAGCGTGCCGCCGAGGCCATGCCCACCGACGGCCGCACGCCCGAGCCCTACGCCACCAGCCGGCCAGCAACCAGCGGGCTCCCGACCAACGGCGCCTCACCCGAAGCCACCCCGCCCGTGGCGACCACGTAGCCGGTGCAGCCTCAAGCAATCCCCCTCCCCCTTCAGGGGGAGGGGTCAGGGGAGGGG
>JBCCQL010000405.1:0-3388 GCA_039024355.1 Planctomycetota bacterium | reverse complement strand
GCCGGCGTACTCGACGGTGCAGCTGCGGGCGTCGACCTCGACGCTCTTCACCCGCGGGTCGCTGCGGATGAGGCTCACGCCCGCGTCGGGGCTGCCGGCGAAGCGGACCTCCAGGTGGCGGTTCTGCTGGATCTTGCGGTAGACGGCGTCGATGGGCCCGGAGAGCAGCAGGCGGCCCCGCTCGACGATGCCGATGCTGGTGCAGACGTCGGCCAGCTCGGTGAGGATGTGGCTTGAGATGAGGATGGTTTTACCCATCTTGCGGAGCTCTTTCAGCAGCGCCTTGACCTCCAGCCGGGCGCGGGGGTCGAGGCCGCTGGCCGGCTCGTCGAGGATCAGCACCGGCGGGTCGTGCACCAGCGTCTTGGCCAGGCAGAGCCGCTGCTTCATGCCGCGCGACAGGCCGTTGACGTAGTCGTCGCGCTTGTGGGTGAGGTCGAGCAGCTCCAGCACGTCGGAGATGATGGCCTTGCGGCTGGCGGCGGGGATCTCGTACGCGACGCTGAAGAAGTCGAGGAACTCCCACACCTTCATGCCGTCGTACACGCCGAACATGTCCGGCATGTAGCCGATGTTGCGCCGCACGCCGATGGGGTCGTCGTTGACGCTGCAGCCGTTGACGTAGCCCTCGCCGCTGGTGGCGCGCAGCAGCGTCGCCAGGAAGCGGATGGTGGTGCTCTTGCCCGCGCCGTTGGGGCCGATGAAGCCGAACATCTCGCCCGCGGCGATGCTGAGGCTGAGGTTCTCGACGGCCACGAAGTCGCCGTACGCCTTGTGGAAGTTGCGGATCTCGATCATGGCGGGCGGGCTGCGTTGGCCGGGCAGGCTCGGGTAGCGGGCGGCGGGCGGCGAGCGTGGGCGGGGCGGATTGGACGGAAGCTGTTTGGACGGGGGCGGCGGCGCGGGCGTGGCGTCCGGCTACCAGCCGGCGAGGACCTCGACCGGGTTGTTGAAGTCTGGCCGCGGGTCCGGCAGCGGCCCGTACCGCAGGTGGGCCACCAGCAGCGTGCCGCCCCGCAGCTGCGAGGCCGCCGGCGACGCCGCCACGCCGGGCATGGCCTTGTCGAGGTACGCCACGGCGCGGACCTCGCCCACCTCGAAGTGCTTGGGGTCCAGGGCGAGGGCGAAGAGCGCCTCGAAGTTCAGCCGCTCGGCGCCGCGGGTGCTGGCGGCCCGGGCGTCGTCGGCCCGCTCGGCGGCGAACACCGCGGCGGGTGGCGGTAAGTCGGCTTGATCGGCCCCGCCGGTGGGCGCTTCGCTGTTTGCCCCGCCGGGCGCCTCGCCGGGAGCTTCTGCCGGCGTGGCCGCGACGCTCAGCGGCGTGAAGCTAACGGGCGTCGAAGACCGGCCGGGCAGGTCGCCTATCCAGCAGCCCTCGAGCGCCATCGCCTTGGTGCGGCGGCGGACCACGCACACGGCGGCCAGCTTGTGCTCGGTCTCGTTGGTCAGCTGCCGGCGCTTGGCGTCGTAGCGGAACGCGCCGCCCAGGTCGAACGCCTGCTCGCTGTGCACGAACTCCGTGGCGTTGGAGGAAACGGTTAGCCCCTGCAGCCGGGCCCGCTCCTGCCGCTGGTAGGTGACAATGGTGGGCGCCTCGCCCCGCCGCAGCGGCGACTGGGCCGTGCGGGCGAACGGCGCTGCGACGGTCGTTGGCTCCTCGAACTCCAGGTCGTACGTCGTTGACAGCGACGTGTAAAACGACAGGTACCGCGTCAGGCAGCCACGCGTGTAGCCGGGCTGGGTCTCGAGGATGGCCACCTCGGTCTGGGCACGCACGAAGCCGATGTCCAGCTGCGCCTGCCGCACCACAACCCACGTGCTGGCCAAGGCGATGACCGGCGCCGCGACCCACGCCAGCTCGACGCGGCCCAGCGCGCGGAACACCAGCCAGTTGAGCGGCCCCAGCACCACCAGGTACGCGGCCAGGCACGCCACGACAAAGCCGGAGCCCGGCACGCTGACGCCGGCCGCCTCGCGCAGCACGGCCCGCGCGGCGTTGGCGGCCTGGCTGAAGTCGTTCCACGACGCAACGCCGCCGGCCACGGCGGGCGGCTTGAGACGCTGCGACTCGATATCGCTGAAGAGCCCCGGCTCGGAAACGTACTGCAGCTCGAACGACAACGCCTTGCGGTCGGCGTGCGTGTCGCGGGCGAAGTAGCGGAGCTTAGAGTTCTGCGTCGCGTCGATCCGCGCCAGCGCGCTGCCGCTGGGCCCATCGCGTTTGACGTACAGCCGCTCCAGGCTGTTGCCATCGTCGTCGATGAACGTGGCCGTGTTCTTGGCGAAGCGGCGTGGCGGCCGGCGGAGCACCAGGCCGTTCAGCAGGCTCTGGAAGCCGCCCGACCAGTTCACCAAGTCGCGCTCGGCCAGCTGCATGGCGGTCACCAGGACGCGGCCGCGGCCCACACGCCGCTCGGCGATCAGGTTGCCGGCGGCGGGCAGCGGCTCGGCCTCGGGCCGGAGCTTGAGCCGCAGGCCCGACCATTCGCCGTTGGGCTCCAGCGGCCGGGCGCGGCGGCCGACACGCCACTTGCCGCTGAGCTTGGCGAGGTCTTTGGCGGAGATCTTCCGCCCGCCCAGGCTGTCGGCCGGCAGGTAGGGGTCGAGGAAGGTGTCCTTGAGCAGGTCGAGCGAGTCGGGCCCGCTGATGATCAGCTCGCCGCCCCAGTGCAGCCAGTCGACGATCGCCGACCGCTGGCCTGCGCTGAGCTGCTCCGGCGCGATCTCGTCCCAGACGATGTAGGCGACCGAGGTCATGCACAACGCGTTGTCCGGCAGCAGCACGGCGCCGTCCGCCACGGGCGCCACCACCTGGTACTGCACGCCCATCTGCGTGAGGCCCGTGTTGTCCATCAGCTCGTAGCTGGGGGCGAACGGCTCGCGGACGCTGCTGATCGAGCGGAGGAAGTCGTACCGGCGGGGCTCGGCGGCCAGCACCACCAGGAAGTGCTGGTGGGCCTTGAGGCTCTCGATGGGCTGCGTGCTGGGCGGCGCGGCCAGGCTGGCGCCGCGCTCCCGCAGCGTCGAGCGGGTGCTCAGCTTCGCGACGCCCGCCGGCGTGTAGAAGACCGTCTGCACCTGCTTGGGCTGCTTCTTGGCCAGGGCGACGTCGCGGCCGCTCCGCACGGCGAAGCCCGCATTTTGCATGGGGATGGGCTGGTTGGAGCGGTCGACCACCTGCACGGTGGCCTCGCCCACCCAGTTGTCGTCGTTGGCCACCATCGACTGCGTGGCGCCCATCCAGTGGCCCGGCTTGACCAGCCGCACGGGCGAGTCGCCGTTGTTGGGCTGCGGCGTCGGCTCGCCCGCCACGAGCGGCGGCGGCTTCTTGTTGCGCTCGAGCTGCTTGCGACGCTCCAGCGCTTCTTCGATCTCGCGCTGCTCGCGG
>JBCCQL010000404.1:0-3420 GCA_039024355.1 Planctomycetota bacterium | reverse complement strand
CTGTTGGTGATCAGGATCGTGACGCCGGGGTCTGTCAGCGGGACGGGCGTTGTCTCGAGCGAGCGGCAGTCGAGCCGCATCGCCTGGTCGGCCACGCACAACGCCGAGCTGAACTGGTCCATGATGCCGCAGGGCACGCCGGCGTACTCGTTCTCGGCCTGCTGGCAGAGCTTGGCTTTGTCGCGGCCGTCCATGGGCGTGCCGGTGACGGCCTCGGCGAGCGTCGCCGTCGCTACCTCAAACGCCGCGCTGCTAGAGAGACCTCCGCCCAGCGGCACGGTGGACACGACGGCCATCTGCAGCGGCGCGACAACCACGCCACGCTTGTGCAGCAGGTCCAGCACGCCGTGGGGGAAGACGCACCACGCCGGCAGGTCCGCCGGCCGGGCGCCGGGCCCGCCGCCGGTGACGGCAAACGCGTGCCGCTCTTCCACCAGCTGGCTGTAGGCGACGACTTGTTCGCTCGCCATGTCGTCGCCGGCTGCCGGCCTGCCGGCGGCGATCACCACGTACCGCTCAATGGCCATCGGCAGCACAAAGCCGTCGTTGTAGTCCGTGTGCTCGCCGATCAGGTTCACACGCCCGGGGGCGGCCACCACGTGCTGGGCGGGCCGACCGAACTGCTCGGCGTAGAGCGCCTCGGCCTGGGCGACCAGTTCCTTGAGCGTTGGGGCCTGCTGCACGCTGCCGCCTGGGGTTGCGGTGGAAGGGTCTGCGGGGAGGAGCGGCCGTGCTGTGCTAGCGGGTGCTGCCGCGTGCGACGCGGCACGCAGCCGTGCTAGACGGGTAGTGTGCCGTGTGCGCGTGCCGGTTGTCTAGCCAACGTCCGCCGGTGAGCGGATAGAACGGCGCCCGGGCGGCGACTATACTTCCGTCCGGCGCGGCCGCGTTCGTGCGGTCGGCGGCGGCTTCAGCCGCCCTGCCCTTTTCCAACGGCCGAGTGCGTTCGGCTACCAACGCATACCTACCTGCAATCATTCTGGGGGCCCAACGTGCGATCCCGTCTAGCCTGCTCTCCGGTCCGTCGCTTCTGCCTTGTTGCCGCCGCGGCGGTGTGCGTGCTGCCCGCGGCGAGGACCGCCCACGCGGCGCCCGATTGGGAGAACCCGGAGGTCTTCGCCGTTAACAAAGAGGCGCCGCACGCCACGTTCCACCCGTACCCGTCGGTCGACGCGGCGCTGGCGGGCGTCGCCAGCGGCGGCATCGATAAGATCGCGGCGGGCAACCCGCTGGTGATGTCGCTCAACGGCGATTGGCAGTTCCGCTGGGTGAAGACGCCCGACCTGGTGCCGGAGGGCTTCTGGGAAGAAGGCCACGACCAGCAGCTGTTCGCCCCCATCAAGGTGCCCGCCAACTGGCAGATGGAGGGCTACGGCAAGCCGATCTACTCGAACATGGCGTACCCGTTCCCGCCGAAGCCGCCCACCGTCGGCAAGCGGTACAACCCGACGGGCTGCTACCGCAAGGAGTTTGACCTGCCCGCCGATTGGCGGGTTGGTGAGGACGGGGGCAAGCAGGTGCTGATCCACTTCGACGGCGTCAAGAGCGCCATGTACCTGTGGGTGAACGGCCAGAAGGTGGGCTACAGCCAAGACAGCATGACGCCCGCCGAGTTCAACATCACGAAGTACCTGAAGCCGGGCAAGAACCTGGTGGCGGTGCAGTGCATCCGCTGGTCCGACGGCAGCTACCTCGAAGACCAAGACATGTGGCGCCTGGCGGGCATCTACCGCGACGTCTACCTGGTGGCCAAAGAGCCGGTACACCTGCAAGACGTCTACGTCACCACCGACCTGGACGAGGATTACAGCAACGCGAAGCTGGCGTGCCGGGTCACGGCCGGCGGCGCGGACACGTTCGCCGACCTGAGCGTCGACCTCAAGCTGCTGGACGCCGAGACGGGCGCCGCGGTCGAGGTCTCCGACGTCACGCTGGACGACCTGCCCGGCGCGGCGCGCGAGGCGCGGTTCACCGTCAAGTCGCAACGCCTGTGGACCGACGAGACGCCCAGCCTCTACAAGCTGGGCGTCGAGCTGAAGGACGCAGACGGCAAGGTGCTGGAAGCCACCGCCCTGCGGATCGGCTTCCGCGAGATCGAGATCGACGGCAAGGTCATCAAGCTCAACGGCAAGGTCATCAAGCTCAAGGGCGTCAACCGCCACGAGCACGACCCCGACCACGGCCGCGCCGTGCCCGAGAGCCGCATGGTCCAGGACATCAAGCTGATGAAGCAGAACAACTTCAACGCGGTGCGGACCAGCCACTACCCGGACCACCCGCGGTTCTACGACCTGTGCGACGAGTACGGCCTGCTGGTCATGGACGAGGCCAACGTCGAGTCGCACGAGTTCCGCGCGCCCAACCGCTGGCGGGACAGCCTGCCGGGCAGCCGGCCCGAGTGGCAGGCGGCCACGGTGGCGCGGATGGTGGCCGTGGTGGAGCGGGACAAGAACCACCCGTCGGTGGTCTTCTGGTCGTTGGGCAACGAGGCGGGCAGCGGCAAGGCGTTCGCCGAGGCCCGCAAGGCCGCCCTGGCCATCGACGCCACCCGGCCAATCCACTACCAGGACGGCGACGAGCACGCCGACATGAAGTGCGTCTTCTACCCGACGCCCGGCGCCATGATGCGGATGGCCCGCAACAAGCGGGACCAGCGGCCCATCATCCTCACGGAGTACGCCCACGCCATGGGCAACTCCATGGGCAACTTCCAGGACTACTGGGACGTCATCGAGGGCGAGCCCCAGCACGCCGGCGGGTACATCTGGGACTGGGTCGACCAGGGCCTGCGTGCCTACACCGGCCGCGAGGAGGAGTTCTGGGCCTACGGCGGCGACTTCGGCGACTTCCCCAACGCCGGCAACTTCTGCATGAACGGGCTGGTGCAGCCGGACCGCAAGCCCAACCCGCACCTGGCGGAAGTCAAGAAGGTGCAGCAGTTCGTCAAGCTCACAGCCGAGGACCTGGCCGCCGGCAAGCTGAAGCTGACCAACGGCTACTTCTTCCGCCCGCTGGGCTTCCTCAAGGCCAAGTGGCAGGTGCTGGCCGACGGCGTGGCGATCCAGCAGGGCGAGCTCGCCCCCGCGGACCTGGCCGCCGGCGAGTCGGCCACGCTGGAAGTGCCGGTCGACATGCCGGGCGCCGGGTCCTACCGCGAGCTGCTGCTGACCGTCCGCTTTGTGCTGGCCGGAGGCGAGCCCTGGGCCGACGCGGGGCATGTCGTGTCGGAGCACCAGTTCGAGCTGCCGTACGAGGGCAAGCCGCCCGCCACGATCGACCCCGAGGGGCTGGCCGAGCTCAGCACCGAGGAGGACGGCAAGCAGCTCCGCGTGCGGGGCGGCGACTTCAGCGTGCACTTCGACAAGAAGACCGGCGCCCTCGCCGAGTTCTGGAAGGCCGACAAGCGGATGGTGGTCGGCG
>JBCCQL010000403.1:0-3442 GCA_039024355.1 Planctomycetota bacterium | reverse complement strand
TGCCCGCCGGGCCGGCGCCGGTGGGCGGCCGGGGCCCGCCACCGGGCTGGTCTGCCGCTGCCGGGTCGGCCTCGGCGCCCGATTTCTCCCGCATCCGCTGCTCGTAGGCCGACAGCTCGGCACGCAGGTCGGCCTCGGCGTCGAAGTCGCGGATGATGTCCCACAGCGGGAAGTCGTCGGCGATCTCTTCTTCCAGCTGCTCGAGCACGCGGTGGTAGTCCAGGATGTGGACGAAGATGTCGTCGCCGGTCGTGCCGTCGACGTCCAGCAGCACCGGGAACGCGTCGAGCACTTCACGCCACTTGGCGAAGCCCTGCTCGTACAGCGGCTTGGCGGCCTCGGGCATCAGGTCTTTGGTGAAGGCCTCGTCGGCGCGGAAGATCAGCTCGCGGGCCTCCAGGGCGGCGGCCGTCTGCTCGAACTCCGTGCGGGTCAGCCAGTAGTCGTAGTTGGCCGTGTCCTTGTAGCTGTCGGTGTAGCGGAGCCGGCGCGAGGCGTCCTCCAACGCGGCCGCGATACGCTGGGCCTCACGCCGCAGCCCCGGCTTGTCGAGGCCGATCTGCTCGGCCAGCTGCCGGGGGCGGACCTTCAGCTTGATGCGGGCGTCAAAGGCCAGCGTGCCCTCGGCCTCGGTCCAGTCGGCCGGGTCTTTCTGGATGGCCGCCCGCTCCTCGTCGGTGAGCGTCTCGCGGAGCTTGGCGGTGAGGTTGGCCTCGGACTCGGGGTTCAGGGCGTCGAGCTGCTGCTGCAGCTCGACGATCTCTTCGGCAAGCCGGGCCGAGCTGTTTAGCTGGATCTTGTCGCCGAACGAGTGCTGCAGCTCGCGCGCGCCGAAGTCCCGCCACTCGCCCTCGGCCACGCGCCACTGCTCGACCGCGTTCTCGAAGACGCCCTCGTCCTCGATCGCCGCGGCGTAGTTCATCTGCCACTTGGCGGGCTGCTGGTAGAAGACGATCGGGCTCTTGCGGCCGATGCCGCGGCCCCGGTCGTCGGCGGCCACCACCGCCTGCTCGTACCACTGCTTGCCCACCAGCCAGTTGTCGCGCTGGTTCAGCGGGCGGGTCTTGTGGTACTCGTCGTCGGCCTTGAAGAGCCGGCGGTACTGCACCTTCTCGTCGGCCCGGCCGATCTTGTAGCCGATGAACCAGCCCAGCTCCCACAGCAGCTGGGGGTTGTCGCGGTTGTAGCGCTCGCCCTTCTCCATGAACTCGATGCCGCGGCGCACGTAGTAGTAGCGGTCGCGGTAGTCGTCGAACTCGACCGACAGGTTGTAGCTCTGGTTCCAGGCCTGGAACTTCCAGAAGGTGACGAAGTTCGGCTGCAGCTTGGCCAGCTGGTCGAGCGTGGCGGTGAGCTCGCTCCAGTTCTCGGTCTTCTTCAGCTCGTTGGCCCGCTGCCAGAGGAGGTTCACCGCGACGCCCCGCAGGCCCAGCGTCGCCAGCTTCATGGTCTCGCTGGCGGGGTCGATCTCGCCTAGGTCGGCCTGGCCCAGGTCGAACTCGTCGCGCAGCTGGGCCAGCTCGCCGCCGGCGTCGTCTACCGTGCGGGGCAGCGCCAACCAAGAGAGCGGCACAACCATGGCGGCCATGGCCCCGAGGTACGCCAGCTTGCGGTACATGCCACGACGCTCGTTCACTTGGCCACCTCACGCGTCCGCAGGAAGAAGTACCCAAAGACCGCCAGCCCCACCAGGTACGCCAGGGCGATGGCCAGCTCGCGGCCGATCACGGCCCCCGGTATCGAAAAGCCCTCAGCCACGTAGTTCACCGAGCTCAGCGTGCTGAAGTCCGGCAGGATGTACGAGACGGACTTCAGCAGCCCGCCGATTACGTACTCGTCGGTCCACTTCATCAGCTGCACGGTCAGCGAGTTTTCGTCGAAGGGCTTGGTCAGGTTCATCCGCGTGGGGATGCGTACCAGGGCCTCGATCGGCCCGCCGCCGTACACCTTCGTGCCGTCGGGCTGCACGCCCGTGGCGACGCCGATCAAGAAGTTGCGGAAGAACCCCAGCAGGATGAACGACGTCGTTGAGATCATCGCGATCGGGCCGTTGAGGAACGTGCTGGCGGCGACGCCGATGGTGATCACGATCACCATCTGCACCCAGATGCCGACGTAGCCCTTGAAGAAGTTCCACCCCGGCGAGCTCTCCGGCAGCCGGATGTAGCAGTCCGCCCGGGCGAAGCCGTAGTACTGCGAACGCTCCAGGCACTGCACCACCACCTCTAGCCGGCCGTCGTCGCTGACCAGGTCGTCCAGCAGGTCGATCTGGTTCATGTTCTTGTCGAACTGCTCCCGCGGGAACTCGAAGTAGTCGATCGTGTCGTCCTTGGCGCCGAAGGTCTCGATGTTGTTGGTGGTGTAGACCTCCTGCCCGTCAACGATCTTGGGCTGCGGGTTGCGGAGCTGGATGCTGCCCTGGATCGCGCGGTTGATGTCGCCCGCGTACGTGCGGAAGACGCGGATGATCAGCTCCACGGGCAGGTATTCCGGCTCGCCGTTGCCGCCGGCCAGCACCGTCTCGTCGACGCCCTCGAACGTCCAGACGGCCGCCGCCTGCGTGCCGCCCTGGATGAAGCTGCGGTAGGTCCACTCGCTGCCGACGTTCACGCCCTCTTCTTTGCGGACGCCGTTGGGGTCGAGGAAGTGGATGTCGCCCCGCTTGGGCACGCGGGCACGCAGCAGATTCTCGGCGCCAGAGGACAGGCCGACGCCGCCGTCCCCGCCGCCGGCTACGCTGTTCGGCGTGATGCTGTGCGTGTGGCCGTGGTGGGCCAGGGCGAGGCCGTACCCGTCGGGGCTGAGCTCAAGCGTGTGGCGGTGGCGCTGCGACAGGTCGGTCTCGCCCCGTTTGCCGATGACCTTGCCGTTCGGGTCGAACTCTTCCTCCAGCGCCGCGGCGGTGTACTCGTGCCGGTGGTCGAGCGAGCGGTTTACGAACACAAAGGACACAGCGCCCATGGCGGCCAGCATCACGGTGCCGATGAGCGTGAAACCCACCATGCGGCCCAGCACGATATCGCCCGCGCGGACCGGCTTGGTGACGATCGTGTAGATGGTCTTGGTCTTGAAGTCGCCCGGCAGGCTAAACGTGCTGAGCAAGAGCGCAAGCAGCAGCGTCAGGTAGCTGGTGGCCGTCAGCACAAAGCTCAGGTAGAGCTTGCCGGGGTCTTTGTAATCGCCCGAGGGCAGGAACCAGCCGGCGAACACCAGGATGGCCGCGAACACGACGAAGCCCACCCACACCCGGCGGCGGAACGACTCCTTGATCGCCAGCCACGCGAGCGCGCTCACCCTGGCGGGCGAGGTCTTCAGCAGCTCGACCACGCCCACGCTGATGGTGCGGTAGGCCAGGACGCCCGCCTTGAGCGGCCCGTACCGCACCAGCAGCACTAGGTAGCCCAGCACGACGCCCACCAACGCCAGCGCTGCGAACGTGAGG
>JBCCQL010000402.1:0-3463 GCA_039024355.1 Planctomycetota bacterium | reverse complement strand
GGGGCTGGCGATCTTTGCGCTGCTGCCGCCGACGGTGCTGCTGGCCCGCTTCATCCCGCAGACCTGATCGCACCAACGAAGCCGCCACCACACGACCGCATGATCCTCGGCTACAACACCAACGGGCTGGCCCACCACGACCTGTTCGAGGGCATCGAGCTGCTCGCGCAGATTGGCTACCGGGCGGTCGCCTTGTCGATCGACCACCACACGCTCAACCCGTACCGCCACGGGTTCGAAAGCCAGGTCGACAAGGTCCGGGCGATGGCCGATGAGCACGCCCTGACGCTCGTCGTCGAGACCGGCGCCCGCTACCTGCTGGACCCCGCGCACAAGCACGAGCCGACGCTCGTTTCGCCAGACCCGGCGGCACGCGGACGCCGCGTCGAGTTCCTGAAGCGGGCGATCGACACCTGCCGGCTGCTCGACGCACGGTGCGTTTCGCTGTGGTCCGGCGCCAACCGTGACGGAGGCAGCCGCGACGGGGCCTTCGAACGGCTCCTCGCCGGGCTTGCAGAGGTGCTGGCCTACGCCGAGCTGAAGGGTGTGACGCTCGCCTTCGAGCCCGAGCCCGGCATGCTCATCGCCACGCTCGACGACTACGCCGAGCTGACCGCCCGGCTGGCGGACGCGTGCGCCCCGCTGGCGCCGCTGCGGCTGACCATCGACATCGGCCACCTGCACTGCGGCGGCGAGACGCCCATCGCCGACAAGCTCCGCCAGCACGCAGCCAGCCTGGCGAACATCCACATCGAGGACATGCGGGCCGGCGTGCACGAGCACCTGATGTTCGGCGAGGGCGAAATCGACTTCCCGCCAGTGGTCGACGCGTTGCGGGAGGTTGGCTACGCCGGCCCCGTGACGGTAGAACTCAGCCGGCACAGCCACTGCGCCCCAACCGCGGCGAGGCAAGCGTACGGCTTTTTGGCGCCGCTGATCGGTCGCGGCGACGCCGCGGCGCCCTGAGCGGGGCGGCCCTCGCTGCGACGCTCCGAACTCCTGCGTGAGGTCAACCGCCAGATGCCCGACCGCGTTGTCTTGTTGTCCGTGCCCGGCCTCCGCGGCGAAGACCTGCCGCGGATGCCGCGGCTCAGCGCCCTGGTCGAAGGGGGCGACCGGGCGCCGCTGGCCGCCAGCTTCCCCGCCGTCACCTGCCCGGTGCAGGCAAACATGACCACCGGCCTGCCGCCGGCCGAGCACGGTGTTGTAGGCAACGGGTTCTTTTGGCGTGACAAGGTCGGGCAGAAGCTCGACGGCGTCGAGATGTGGACCGCCTGGAACGAAGTCGTCCAGCGGCCGCAGATCTGGGACCGCCTGCACGAGCACGACCCGGGGCTGACCTCGGCGGTCTGGTTCCCGATGCTCGCCAAGGGCTGCGGCGCCGACTACGTCTGCACGCCGGCGCCCATCCACAACCCGGACGGCAGCGAGTCGCTCTGGTGCTACACCAAGCCCGAGCCGATGTACGGCGAGCTGCGTGACACGCTGGGCCACTTCCCGCTGCAGCACTTCTGGGGGCCGATGTCGCAGATCGACTCGACGGCGTGGATCGTCGCGTCGGCGGTGTGGGCCGCCCCGCGGCGCCGGCCACGGTTCTCGTACATCTACCTGCCGCACCTGGACTACGCCGCCCAGAAGCTGGGCCCCCATTCGCCGGAGGCCCACCGTGCGTGCGGCGAGCTCGACACGCAGATCGGCGCCCTGGTGGATGGCTACGCGGCCGCCTTCGCCGGCGACGCCCTGCTGTGGCTGGTGGCCAGCGAGTACGCCATCACGCCCGTCGACCACGTCGCCTATCCCAACCGCGTCCTGCGCGGCGCCGGCCTGCTGCGGATCAAGCCCGACGCCGACGGCCGCGAGGTAATCGACTTCGCCGAGTCCCAGGCCTGGGCGATGGCGGACCACCAGCTCTCGCACGTCTTCGTCCGCGACCGCGACGCGTCGGTGATCGGCCGGGTGGTCGACCTCTTCCGCTCCGCCGACGGCATCGCCGAGGCGCTCACCGCCGAGGGGCAGGCACGCTACGGGGTCGACCACGAGCGGGCGGGCGACGTGCTGCTGGTCTCATCGCCCCGCAGCTGGCAGGCGTACTACTGGTGGGACGACGACACGCGGGCGCCCCGGTTTGCCCGCACGGTCGACATCCACCGCAAGCCGGGCTACGACCCCGTCGAGATGCACCTGGACCCGGCCGCCATGAAGGCGGGCCTGGGGCCGACGCCGCTCGACGCGACGCTGGTGCGGGGCTCGCACGGCGCCCCCACACGCGACGATTCTCAGCGTGGCGTGATGCTCGCTAGCCAGCGTGGCGTGTTCGTCGAACGCACGCTCGCCGACGTCGACGTCTGCGAGATGGTGCTGCGGCAGTTCGGCGTTTGACCCACCCGATTCCACCAAGCTCAGCAAAGGCCAAGCCGATGAACCGATACACGCTGGAGGAGTTCGTCGCCCAGACACGCGAAGAGGACCGCGGCGGCGGCCTGTTCGAGTTCGAGACCGAGCGGCTGCTGGAGGTCAACCTCGACGGCGCCGTCTGGATCAAGATGGGCGCCATGGTCTGCTACCTGGGGCAGGTCAAGTTCACGCGCGAGGGCATCATGCAGCAGGGCATCGGCAACCTGTTCAAGAAGGCCGTCTCCGGCGAGGGCTGCCGCCTGACCAAGGCCGAGGGCCGCGGCAAAGTCTACCTGGCGGACGCCGCGAAGAAGGTCACTGTGCTGGACCTCCGCGAGGAGGCCATTTTTGTCAACGGCAACGACATCCTCGCCTTCGAGACCCGCCTGTCTAACGAGATCCAGATGATGAAGCGGCTGTCCAGCGTGCTCGCCGGCGGCCTGTTCAACGTCCGCATCCAGGGGACGGGCCTGCTGGCCATCACGTCGCACTACGACCCGCTGACGCTACGCGTCGAGCCCGGCCGGCCGGTGTATACCGACCCCAACGCCACCGTCGCCTGGTCCGGCAACCTGACGCCCGAGTTCAAGACGGACGTCTCGCTGAAGACCTTCCTGGGCCGCGGGTCGGGCGAGTCGTTCCAGATGCGGTTCGAGGGCGACGGCTTCGTTGTGGTCCAGCCGTACGAAGAGGTCTACGCGCAGGTGGAGTAGGCATGGGCCGCACGACCCGCACCGTGGCCGCGACGCTGACCGTGTTGCTCTTGGCCTCGCCGCGCACGCCGGCGGCCGCCGAGCCGCAGCCCGACGCGCTACGCGTGTACAAGAAGACCGGCGACAAGCCGCTCAGGCTGCACCTGTTCTTCCCGCCGACGCACGAGGCGACCGACGCACGCCCGGCGATTGTCTTCTTCTTCGGCGGCGGGTGGACCGGCGGCGGCCCCACCCAGTTCTACCACCAGGCGGAGCGCCTGGCGTCGCGGGGCATGGTTGCGGCGTGCGCCGAGTACCGCACCGCCAAAAGCCACGGGACCGACCCGCGGGCGTGCGTCCGCGACGGGAAGTCGGCG
>JBCCQL010000401.1:0-3464 GCA_039024355.1 Planctomycetota bacterium | reverse complement strand
GCGGCCCCTCGATGACGTGCAGGCACCTCGGGTACTTCTGGCGAGCCGCTGATGGACGGCATGAGCACCGTGGGCGACCTGTTCGGCGCCGGGAAGATGTTCCTGCCGCAGGTGGTCAAGTCCGCCCGCGTGATGAAGAAGGCCGTGGCGTACCTCACGCCGTTCATGGAGGCCGAGAAGGAAGAGGCCGGCACGGCGGGGCAGGCACGCGGCAAGGTGCTGATGGCCACCGTCAAGGGCGACGTCCACGACATCGGCAAGAACATCGTGGGCGTTGTGCTGGGCTGCAACAACTTCGAGGTGATCGACATCGGCGTCATGTGCTCGGCGGAGAAGATCCTCGACACCGCTGTCAAAGAATCGGTCGACGTCGTCGGCCTCTCCGGCCTGATCACGCCCAGCCTGGACGAGATGGTGCACGTCGCCAAGGAGATGCGTCGGCTAGAGATGAACACGCCGCTGCTGATCGGCGGCGCCACGACCAGCGCCAAGCACACGGCCGTGAAGATCGCGCCGCACTACGGCGCCGAGGGGGCGGGCAGCGTGACGCACGTGGTAGACGCGTCGCGGTCGGTGGGCGTGGTCGAGAAGCTGATCAACCCCGACGCCCGCAAGGCGTTCGAAGAAGAGACCCGCCGCCAGCACCAAAAGCTTGTCGAGAGCTACCAGAGGCGGCAGACCAAGATCCTGCCCTACGCCGACGCCGTGCAGAAGCGCTTCGCCACGGACTGGGCGGGCGTCGACATCCCGCGGCCCGCGTTCACCGGCGCCCGCACGCTGGAGGACTTCCCGCTGGAGACGCTGCGGCCGTTCATCGATTGGTCGCCGTTCTTCGCGGCCTGGGAGCTGCGCGGCCGCTACCCGGACATCCTCACCGACGAGGTGGTGGGCGCCGAGGCGCAGAAGACGTTCGACGAAGCGCAGGCCATGCTCGACGACCTGATCGAGGGCCGCAAGCTGTCGGCCAAGGCGGTCTACGGCTTCTTCCCCGCCGCGAGCGACGGCGACGACATCGTCGTCTACACCGACGACGCCCGCACGGCCGAGCGGTGCCGCTTCCACTGCCTGCGGCAGCAGCGTGACCGGAAGGGTCAGAAGGACTTCCGCTCGCTGGCGGACTACATCGCCCCGGTTGGCGCCGGGCGGGAGGACTACATCGGCGGCTTTGCTGTCACTGCCGGCGTCGGGTGCGAAGCGCTTGCCGCAGCGTACGAGCGGGACCACGACGACTACAACGCGATCATGGTCAAGGCGATCGCCGACCGGCTGGCGGAGGCCTTCGCCGAGTGCCTGCACGCCCAGGCGCGTCAAGACTGGGGTAACGGCAAGCAGGAGGGCCTGACCAACGAGGAGCTGATCCGCGAGCGGTACCGCGGCATCCGCCCGGCGCCGGGCTACCCCGCCCAGCCGGACCACACCGAGAAGCGGACGCTGTTCGACCTGCTGGCCGTCGAGCAGGCGACCGGCATGACCCTCACCGAGAGCTACGCCATGTGCCCGGCCGCCAGCGTGAGCGGCTTGTACTTCGCCCACCCCGACGCCAGGTACTTCGCCGTCGACGCGTTGGGCCGCGACCAGGTGACCGACTACGCCCGCCGCAAGGGCGTGCCGATTGAGGAGGCCGAGCGGTGGCTCTCGCCGAGCTTGGGCTACGACCCGCAGGCGTGAGCGGAGCCGCGTTCATGCTGATTCCGGGCCGCCGCGGCGGCCGGGCCTGCTAAACTCGTGGTATGTCGACAGAACTCGCAACGCCGATTGTCACCGGCGCCGTGCTGGTGCCCGACGCGACGCTTGTCGCCGGCGTGCTGCTCGAGCGCAGGGAGCGCGGGCTCGACAAGTACGACGAAGTATGGGACGGCGTCTACGTGATGCACGCGCTGCCGAACGACGAGCACCAGAAGATCACCAACCGGCTCTGCCACGCATTGACCGATGTGATCGAAGACGCCGGCCGCGGCGAGGTTCGGCCGGGCATTAACCTGGCCCTCGATGCGGAACACTGGGAACGCGATTACCGCGAGCCGGATGTTGTGGTCTTTTTGGACGGGTCGGGCGCGGTATGCCACGGAGTGTTTTGGACGGGGCCGGCCGACTTCGCCGTCGAGATCATCAGCCCGAGTGACAAGGCACGAGAAAAGCTTGCTTTCTACGCACAGGCCGGCACCAGAGAGCTGTTGTTCATCGACCGCGACCCGTGGCGGCTGGAGCTGCACCGGCACGACGGCGCCGGGCTGCCGCTCGCCGAGGTGGGCGAGCTTGGCGGCGGGGCGATTGCCAGCCGGTCGCTTCCCATCACGCTCCGGCTGGTAGAGGGCGACCCTCGGCCGCGTATCCTCGTCAGCGAGTCTGGCACGGACCGGCAGTGGACGGTCTGAGAAAAAGCATGCTGCAGCTGCATCCGCCGGGCGGAGTCGACCGTAGTAGCACAGGTCCACCCGCGGCACACAACCGGATCACATCAGAAGGAACCTGCTATGTCCTGGACCAGACCGGCTCTCGTGGCCATCATCGCCCTGGCGGCTTGCGCGATTGGCTACGCCGCGGGCGGGGAGCGGGAGCGGATGGAGATCAGCGAGCGGGTGGCGGAGATGCTCGCCGACCTGCCGGCAGCCGCCGAGGCGATGCCGCCGCACAGCCCGGCACGCGAGGCGATTGAGGCCGGCGAGGTCGACCGCGCGCGGGAGATGCTCAGCTTCCGGCCGCTGGCCGAGGCGCCGGTGCCCGAGGGCTTCCCGTCCTTCACGCCGGTGGGGCTGATCGAGGTCAAGCAGTACCCCGCCTACCGCAAGGCCTCTGGCCCCGGTTTCTGGCAGCTGTTCCAGCACATCCAGGCGGAGCAGATCCCGATGACGGCGCCCGTCGAGATGACGCGTGGCCGGGCATCGAAGGGCGACGACGCGGGCGGTGGACCCAAGGTCGACGGCCGGTCGCCCATGGCGTTCCTCTACCAAAACACGGGCGTCGGCCAGACGGGCGAAGCGGGCGTTGTCGCGGTGACGGACAACGAGCCGACCGTGGCGGTCTCGCTCGGCGTACGCGGCAAGATGACCAGCGCGGGCGTCGCTGACGCGACCAAGCGGCTGCAGGCGTGGCTCGCAGCGAACCCCCAGTACCGGGCGGCCGGCGAAGAGTCGGTCCGCCTGTTCGGCTACAACAGCCCGATGGTGCCGGCGAACCAGACATACTGGGAGGCCCAGATTGTCATCGAAGCCGTTGACGCAGAGCCGGCGCCGAGCGACGCTGCGGCCGCCGAACAGCCTACCGAATAGGCCCAGTAAGACGAGGCCCAGCAAAAAGAGGCCCAGCAGCGCGGGCAGTTCTCCGCAAGAGAAGCCGACCGAGGCTCGTCTAGCCCGCCGCCGCTTGCTGCAGGATCGCCTCGACGACTCCATCGCCCGTGTACTGGGCAGCGACGCACGCCGCCGCGTGGCTCTGCTCGGCGAGCGCGGACGCCGTGAGCGGGC
>JBCCQL010000400.1:0-3473 GCA_039024355.1 Planctomycetota bacterium | reverse complement strand
TGCCGGGCGAGGCCGGCGGCATCGACGTGGTGTACGAAGCCACCGGCGCCTCGAAGCTGGCGTTCGACGTACTCCGCGTCCTGGGAACCAACGGCGTGTACGTCTTCACCGGCGTCCCCGGCCGCAAGCACCCGTTCGAGATCAACGGCGCGGCCATCATGCGGAACCTAGTGCTGAAGAATCAGGTGGTGTTTGGCACCGTCAACGCAGGGCAGGACGCGTTCCGCTCCGCGGCGGCGCGGCTCGAGCGGTTCATGCAGAAGTGGCCCGACGCGGTCCGCGGGCTCATCACGCGCCGGTGGCCGCTGGCAGAAGTCGATCGCCTGCTGACCGACCCCGGGCCGGGGATCAAGCACGTGGCGACCATCGCCTGAGTTTGATTGCGCGGCAGAGACCGATGGCGCAGCGGCGATCAACCGCAGGCGGCCTGCCTTCCGCCCCCCGCCTTCCGCCATCCGCCGAAACCAAAAACACCGACCCGAGCAACGCCGATGCCGCAGCCCACCAGCAAGCACCCCACGCCGGAGCACCCCACAGCGGAGCACCGGCGCCTGGCCGATGACGCCGCCCGCCAGCAGAACTGGAAGCGGTGGGGCCCGTACCTGTCCGAACGCCAGTGGGGCACCGTGCGCGAAGACTACTCGCCCGATGGCGAAGCCTGGCAGTACTTCTCGCACGACGAGGCCCGCAGCCGCGCCTACCGGTGGGGCGAAGACGGCCTGCTGGGCTTCTGCGACCGCCAGTGCCGGCTCTGCTTCTCGCTCGCCCTGTGGAACGGCCGCGACTCGATCTTGAAGGAGCGGCTGTTCGGCCTCACCGGCCCGCAGGGCAACCACGGCGAAGACGTGAAGGAGTGCTACTACTACCTCGACTCCACGCCGACGCACTCCTACGCCAAGGCCCTGTACCGCTACCCGCAGGCAGAGTTCCCGTACCGCCAGCTGGTCGAAGAGAACGGGCGCCGGGACAAGACCAGCCGCGAGTTCGAGCTGACCGACACCGGCGTCTTTGACGAGCGGCGTTACTTCGACGTCGTGGCGGAGTACGCCAAGGCGGGGCCGAACGACCTGCTCATCCGCACCACCATCACCAACCGCGGCCCGGAGGCGGCCGACGCCTGGCTGCTGCCGACGCTCTGGTTCCGCAACACCTGGGTGTGGGGCTGCCGGCACGAGGGTTGCACCGTCAAGCCGACGCTCCGCCTCGTGGGCGACCGCGTTGTCGAGGCGGTGCACGAGTCGCTCGGCACGTTCCACGCCGCGTTCGGGCCTCAGCCTGGCGGCGGCGCCGCCCACCCGCTGCTGTTCACCGAGAACGAGACCAACTCCGTCAAGCTGTACGACACCGAGCAGTACACGCCCTACGTGAAAGACGCGTTCCACCGCTATGTGATCGAGGGCGAAACGGCCGCCGTAAACCCCAAGAACCGCGGCACCAAGGTCGCGGGCCTGTACCGCCTGACGATCCCCGCCGGCGAGAGCGTGTCGGTCGATACGCGGCTGGCGGAGAAGGGCACGATGCCCACCGAAGGCTTCGGCGGGGCGTTTGACGGGGCGTTTGGCGGGGCGTTCGATGAGGTCCTCGCCACGCGGCGCGACGAGGCGGACGCCTTCTACGATCACGTCATCGGCCCCGGCGCCGACGACCAGCAGCGGGCCGTCTCGCGTCAGGCCCACGCGGGGCTGAACTGGACCAAGCAGTTCTACCACTACGTCGTGGCGGATTGGCTCGACGGGGACGAGCAGATCAACAAGCCGCCGCCCGAACGCCGCGGCGGCCGCAACAGCCGCTGGGGCCACGTCTACGCCCGCGACGTGCTGAGCATGCCGGACAAGTGGGAGTACCCGTGGTTCGCGGCCTGGGACCTGGCGTTCCACATGATCCCGCACTGCCGCACCGACCCGGCGTTCGCCAAGAAGCAGCTGCTGACGCTGCTGCGCGAGTGGTACATGCACCCCAACGGGCAGATGCCCGCGTACGAGTTCGCCTTCTACGACGTCAACCCGCCGGTCCATGCGTGGGCCTGCCTGCGGGTGTTCAAGATGACCGGCGGGGACGACCACGCGTTCCTTGCCAAGGCGTTCCAGCGGCTGCTGCTGAACTTCACGTGGTGGGTCAACCGCGTCGACGAGAACGGCGACAACGTCTTCGCCGGCGGCTTCCTGGGCCTGGACAACATCGGCCTGTTCGACCGCTCCAAGGGCCTGCCGCCCGGCACCCGGCTGGAGCAGGCCGACGGCACCGCGTGGATGGCCTTCTACTCGGGCACGATGATGTCGATCGCCCTGGAGCTGGCGGTGCGCGACGCCTCGTACGAGGACATGGCGTCGAAGTTCCTGGACCACTTCGTCCGCATCACCGACGCCATCAACACCCGCGGCGGCGCCGGCCTGTGGGACCAAGAGCGTGGCTTCTACTTCGACCAGCTGCACGTCGACGGCCGCACCGTGCCGCTGCGTGTCCGGTCGCTGGTCGGCCTGCTGCCTTTGATCGCCGTCGAGGTGCTCCAGGAGCCGCTCGTCGACCGGCTGCCGGCGTTCAAAAACCGGCTCGAATGGTTTATGAAGTACCGGCACGACCTGACGGCCCACGTCTCCCTGTCCGGCGACGAGGCCGGCCGCCGCAAGCTGCTGCTGTCGATCGCCACGCGCGAGAAGCTGGAGCGGGTGCTCCGCGTCATGCTGGACGAAACCGAATTCCTTTCGCCGTTCGGCGTCCGCTCCCTGTCCAAGCGGCACGAGTCCGAGCCCTTCGAGCTGCAGATCCGCGGCCAGACGCACCGCATCGCCTATGTGCCGGGCGAGTCGGACAGCCTCATGTTCGGCGGCAACAGCAACTGGCGTGGGCCGATCTGGATGCCCACCAACTACCTGCTGATCGAGGCCCTGGAGCGCTACCACGAGTTCTACGGCGACAGCTTAAAGGTCGAGTGCCCCTCCGGCTCGGGCGCCGAAATGAACCTGGCCGAGGTAGCCGGCGAGCTCAACCGCCGGCTGACGCGGCTCTTCCTGCCGGGCGACGCCCAGGGCCACCGGCCCTGCCACGGCCAGACCTGCTGCCCCACCGGCTACCACGACTGGCACGGCGAGGTGCTGTTCCACGAGTACTTCAACGGCGACACCGGCGAGGGACTGGGCGCCAGCCACCAAACCGGCTGGACCGCCCTGATCGCCAACTGCATCGAAAAGCAGTCACGCGACGACTCCGCAAGCGCCGACGGCCCCGCTACCGACGGCGGGCAACCCGCGGCGTCGCGGCGCGACAGGCTGAGCTTCGGGGCGGAGGGCCGCTGACGAGATGGATGATCAAAACCCTCGCCGGGCGATTGTCGCATTCGATAAGGCGGACGCCAGCGGTGCGGATTACCTCGTCCTGGCCCATCTCGGTAGGGGTGGGTGGGGAGACGTCTTGTCGGCCCGACAGGTGTCCCTGAACCGGGTGGTCAGCCTCTATCTGATGACCGCGGCCAGTGC
>JBCCQL010000399.1:0-3518 GCA_039024355.1 Planctomycetota bacterium | reverse complement strand
CCGCTGCACCCGCTCTCGATCGCCATCGGCGCCGAGGCGACGTTCGTCGCGCGGTCGATCGACACCCACATCAAGCACCTCGCCGCGACGCTCAAGCGGGCCGCCGAGCACCGCGGCGCCGCCTTCGTCGAGGTCTACCAAAACTGCAACGTCTTCAACGACGGCGCCTGGGATTACGCCAAGCACCGCGACACCAAACTCGACACCACGCTCGAGCTGCAGCACGGCAAGCCCCTCATTTTCGGCAGGAACCGCGACAAGGGCGTCCGCCTCAACGGCCTGGAGCCGGAAGTCGTCGAGCTCGGCAAGGGCATCACCGAGGACGACCTGCTGTTCCACGACGAGAAGCAGGTCGAGCCCAGCCTCGCCTACCTGCTAAGCCGGATGCGGTACGAGGACGGCTTCCCCGAGCCTATCGGCGTGTTCCGCAGCGTCGCGGCGCCCATGTACGACGAACTGATCAACGACCAGATCAACGTCGCCACGCAGCAGAAGGGCATCGGCGACCTCGACACGCTCTTCCACTCGGGCGACACGTGGACCGTTGAGTAGTGGGACCGTGGAGTAAGGCGACCGTCGCGTAAGAGCCGCCACGCGGTGGCCCGGACCGGTGACCCACGCGGCACTTGGAGGGGAGCCATCGACAACCCCTACCAAAGCCCAGCGACGCCCTGCCCGCCGCCGACGCGAGTCCGCCGCGCGACCCGGTGCCCCGAGTGCCACGGCCGGGCGATGTCGCTCTTCTGCAAGAGCACGCTCAGCTGGTGGCAACGCGTGCCGTGCGATTCATGCTACGCCGCGGTTGGCGTGACGGTCCGCTGGGTCCTGCTGTCCGTAACGCCTGCATTCATCGTCGGCTTGGCGTGCCTGGTCGCTCTGCGGTGGATTGATCTGTCGCCGCAGATGGTCCGCTACCCCTCAAGCAACCCAGAGCCGCGTGTCTGGCTGCTGGTCGCCGTCCTGGTTGTTGCGGGCGGCGCAGCGGGCGGCAGCTGCGGATTGATTCTCACCTTCGCAGCGCCACTTGTCTGCGACCAACCGGCACGCCAGCGTGACAAGCACGGCGAATAGTGCGACGGGCCGCGCCGCGTGCCAGCTACGGCCCGCCCACCCGCTTGCCCAGCACGATCACGTCGCAGCGGCGGCCGTCCATGTCGCAGACGCCCGGCAGCAGGCCCCAGCGGTCGAACGCGAGCTTCTCGTGCAGCCGCAGGCTGGGCCGGTTGTGGGCGAAGACAAGCGACACCACCCGCTCGACGCCCAGCCGCGGCGCCGCGTCGAGCAGCTGCTGCATCAGCCAGCCGCCGATGCCCTCGCCCTGCCGGCCGGGCGTGATGTACAGGCTGACCTCGGCCGTGATCGCGTACGCCGGGCGGGGCGAGTAGTCCGTCAGGCAGCCCCAGGCGATGACCTCTTCGCTCGCCCGGTCGCACACCACCCACAGCGGCCGGCGGTCGGGCGTGTGCGCGTCGAACCACGCGCGCCGCCCCTCGACGGTGACCGGATCGAGGTACGCGCTCGCCTGCCGCCCCGGGATCGACGCGTTGTGGATCGCCACAATCGCCGGCAGGTCCGCCGGCGTCGCGTCGCGTACGATCAGCTTGTCGAAAGCAGCAGGCATAGCAGCCAACGGCGGGGGTTGCGTCGCGGCCGAAGCAGCCGGCGAGCTACGCCTCGCCGACCGCCGGCAAGGCTTTCACGCACGCAACCAGCGGGGCGTAGCCCGCCGGCTGCTGTGAGCGGAATCGTAGGTTCCGCCGCCCCCGCTGTTAAGCCACAATGCCCCGCATGCCGCAGGCCGAAGCACCCGCTGCCGCCGATCCAGCCGGGCGTGTGAACGTCGCCGACCGGCTGGCGACGCACGCCGCACGCACGCCCGACGCGGCGGCCGTGGTCGAGCACCGCCGGCGGGGGTGCCGCGAAGCGACGTTCGGCGAACTCGACCGCGACGCCACGCACCTCGCCCGCGGGCTGGCGGCCATGGGCGTGCGGCCCGGTCACCGCATCGCCCTGCTGGTCAGGCCGGGCGTCGAGTTCGTGACGCTCGTGTTCGCCCTGCTCCGCAGCGGGGCGGTCATGGTGCTGGTCGACGGCGGCCTGGGCCGGCGGAACATCGTCCGCTGCCTCGAGTCGACCCGGCCCGACGGCTTTGTCGCCATCCCCGCGGGCCACGCGCTTCGGGTGCTGAAGCGGAAGCGCTTCCCGAACGCCAGGCTGAACGTGACGGTCGGCCGCCGGTGGTTCTGGCGCGGTGAGACGCTGCCGTCCCTGCGGGGACTGCCGACCGCCGACTGCCCACTGCCAACCACCAAGGGCGACGACCCCGCCGCGGTCGTCTTCACCTCCGGCAGCACCGGCCCGCCGAAGGGCGTCGCCTACCGGCACGAGACCTTCGCCACGCAGTGCGACCAGATCCAGCGGCGGTACGGCCTGCGGCCGGGGGCGGTGGACCTGGCGTGCTTCCCGCTGTTTGGGCTGTTCAACGTCGCGTGCGGCGTGACCACGGTGCTGCCAGAGATGGACTTTTCTCGCCCCGCCTCGTGCGACCCGCGGAGGCTGCTGGCCGCGGCCAACGACTGGAAGGTGAGTCAGTCGTTCGCGTCGCCCGCGGTGTGGGATCGGCTGAGCCGGCACGCCGAGCAGACGGGCGAGCGGGCCCCGACGCTGCAGAAGGTCTTCTCTTGCGGCGCCCCCGTGCCGGCGGGCGTCATCCGCCGGACGCTCGCCATGGCCCACCCCGACGCCGAACTCCACACCCCGTACGGCGCCACCGAGGCGTTGCCGGTCGCCACGATCGAGGCCGGAGAAATCCTGGGCGAGACCGCCGCCAAGACCGACCAAGGCGCCGGCGTGTGCGTGGGCAAGAAGTTCGACAGCATCGATTGGCGTGTGATCCGGATCACCGACGAACCCATCGCCACGATCGACCAGGCTGAAGAACTGCCGGCCGGTGAGATCGGCGAGCTGGTCGTCCGCGGCCCGCAGGTCAGCCGCTCGTACATTGCGAATGACGAAGCACGAATGACGAACGACGAACCTGTCGGGTTATCCTCGTCATTCGTCATTCGTGCTTCGTCATTCCACAACCAGCTCGCCAAGATCGTAGACGCCCAAACCATCTGGCACCGCATGGGCGACGTCGGCTACCTCGACGACCAAGGCCGCTTCTGGTACTGCGGGCGGAAGTCGCAGCGGGTGCGACACGCGAACGGCGATCTATTTGCTGACAGAATCGAGGCAGTCATCAATACGCTGCCAAACGTGAAAAGATCGGCGCTCGTCGGCGTCAATTCCCAGCCTGTCATCATTGCACAACCATACTCGGCCGTTCGTGCTGGCCTCACGTGGGAAGACTGGTTAGAAGTCAATCCGCGTGTTGCCGAGTTGTGGTACGGCAGTGGTTCGCACGACGATTGCGGCAAGTCGTTTACTTCGTTCCCGCGTGTTCTCGTTCACCCAAATCTCCCCACCGACATCCGCCACAACTCGAAGATCCGCCGCGAGGAACTCACCGTTTG
>JBCCQL010000398.1:0-3551 GCA_039024355.1 Planctomycetota bacterium | reverse complement strand
TCCGGCGGCGAGCAGACGATCCTGATGGCCGACGCCCACTTCCGGGTGGCGGACAGCGAGATCGGCGGGTCGCTGCTGCTAGCCTTCTCGATGGGCGAGATGACGCTGCTGCTCGACAAGCTGATCGCCGCCGAGGCGTGACGCCCACGCGGCGTGCCCCGCCGCGGGACCCCATGCTGTCTGCCGAACAAGGACGCACAAGCCACGCTCACCCCATCCGTGTAGACAACGGCTCCAAACCATGAGCTTCGCGATCCCATGACGATCCCAGCGGCGTGCGTTGACGAAAACCCGTACGACGTGCTGCCGCTTGGCGTCTGCCAGCTGGACTCCGCGCTGCGGGTGCTGTTGTGGAACGCCACGCTCGAGGCGTGGACCGGCATCGCGCGGTCGGAGGTGATCGGCCGCCCGCTCACCGAGTTCTTCCCCGCGGTCGGCCACCGCCCGCTGCGCTCGCGGCTGGCGAGCGTTTTTGAGGACGGGGTGCCGCTGGTGTTCTCCGCCGCGCTGCACCAGTCGATCATCCCGATCGCCGTGCCCGACGGATCGGTCATGCCGCACCGCACGTTTATCCGGCGGCTCGACGGCGACGACGCCCGCGCGATTGTCGTGCTGGAAGACCTCTCGCAGCCGATGGGCCAGCTCGAGAAGCTACGCGTCGAGCGGCGGCGCCTGGCCGAGTCGGAGGCCTCGCTGCAGCGGCGGCAGGCCGAGCTGCGGCTGACCAACGACAAGCTGCAGGAGGCCAGCGAGCGGGCCGAGCAGGCGTGCCGGTCCAAGAGCGAGTTCCTGGCCAACATGAGCCACGAGATCCGCACGCCGCTGACCGCCATCCTCGGCTTCGCCGACATCCTGCTGTCCGAGCCGGACGCCGCCATGCACCGCAGCTCCGCCGAGACCATCCAGCGGAACGGCGAGCACCTGCTGGCCGTCGTGAACGACATCCTGGACCTGAGCAAGATCGAAGCGGGCCGCTTCCAGCTGTCTTGGGCGGACGCCTCGCCCGCCGCCGTTGTGCACGAGGTGGCGTCGCTGCTCAAGGTGCGTGCCGACGCCAAGGGGCTGGCGATCGAAGTGACCACCGAGCCCGGCGTGCCCGACTCCATCGCTACGGACGAGGTCCGGCTCCGCCAAGTTTTGCTCAACCTGGTTGGCAACGCCGTGAAGTTCACCGAGAGCGGCCGCGTCGCCGTGACGCTCCGAAGCGTAGGCGCGGCCGGCCAGCCGCGGATTGCTTTCGACGTGCAGGACACCGGCATCGGCATCGCCGAGGCGGACCTCCAGACCATCTTTCAGCCCTTCAGCCAGGCGGACACGTCCGCCCAGCGGCGGTTCGGCGGCACCGGGCTGGGCCTGGCCATCTGCGGCCGGCTGGCCGGCATGCTGGGCGGCGGCATCGAGGTGAACAGCGAGGTCGGCGTCGGCAGCACCTTCTGCCTCACGTTGCCGGTGGGGAAGACAACACAGAGCGGCGTGGCGCCGGCGGCGGAGCCGGCTTCGGCGGCGCCCGACACGCAGCCGTCGGACAAGCCGCTCGGCGGGCGGCTGCTGTTGGTGGCCGAGGACGGGCCCGACAACCAGCGGCTGATCGAGTACCACCTGACGAAGGCGGGCGCCGAGCTCTGCATCGTGTCCGACGGGGAGCAGGCCACGCGGGCGGTGCTGGGCCGCGACCCCACGGCCAAGCCGTTCGACCTGATTTTGATGGACATGCAGATGCCGGTGATGGACGGTTACCAAGCGACCGCGGCGCTGCGTGCCGGCGGGCACACGGGGCCGGTTGTCGCCCTCACGGCCCACGCGATGGAGGGCGACCGGCAGAAGGCCCTGGCCGCGGGCTGCGACGACTACGCCACGAAGCCGATCGACGCCCCGAAGCTGATCGCCACGATCAACGCCTTCGTCACGCAGGCGGCCGCCACGGACGCGTAGCCGGCGGGCAGCAACGCCTTCCGCACGCCCCGACGCTACACGGCCAGCCGTTTCAGCGGGCCGGTGCTGTCGCCGAACTCGCTGGCGGGCGCGCCGGCGGCGTCGAGCATCGACAAGAAGAGGTTGCACATGGGCGTGTCGCCGCCGTAGTCAAGGTGGCGGCCCGGCGAGAGGGCGCCGCCCGCCCGCCCGGCCAGCAGCACCGGCAGGTCGTGGTGGTTGTGCCGGTCGCCGTCGCTGATGGCGCCGCCGTAGACCACCGCGCAGTTGTCCAGCAGCGTGCCCCGGCCCTCGGGCGTCTCCTTCAGGCGGCGGATGAAGTAGGCGTACTGCTCGACCAGGTAGCGGTCGATCTTGGCGATCTGCCGCATCTTGTCCGCCGCCCGCTTGTGGTGCGAAAGCTCGTGGTGCCCGCTGTTGACGCCGATCATCGGGAACCGGCGGTTGCTCCCCTCGTTGGCCAGCATGAACGTAGCGATGCGGGTCGAGTCCGTCTGGAACGCCAGCAGCATCAGGTCGTACAGCAGCCGGATGTGGGCGGTCAGATCTGCGGGCTTCTCGGGCGGGGGCTCGGCGCCGGTTACCGGCCGCTGGGCGCCGGGCTGCTGGGCGAGGCGGTCCGCCTGGTCGATCCGCCACTCCACCTCGCGGACGCTCTGGTAGAACTCGTCGAGCTTCTGCCGGTCTTCCTTGCCCACACGCTTGCGCAGCGACGCCGCCTGCCCAGAGACCACGTCCAGGATGCTCTTCCGCTGGGCCGCGCGGCGCCGGCGTTCTGGGCCCTCCCGCCCGTCGCCGCCGAAGAGCCGCTCGAACGCCCGCCGCGGGTCGATCTCCTTCGCCGCCGGCTGCGTGGGCGAACGCCACGCGATGTTGTTGGCGTAGGCGCACGCGTAGCCGGAGTCGCAGTTGCCGGCCGTGCGGCCACGCTCGGTGCCGAGCTCCAGCGAGCGGAGCCGGGTGTCGAGGCCCAGGGTCTGGGCGGCCAGCTGGTCGACGCTCTGCCCGGCGCGGATGCCGGCGCCGGCGGTCTTGGTGGGGTGGGCGCCGGTGAGGAACGCCGCGGAGCTGCGGGCGTGGTCGCCGCTGCCGTCGCCCAGCGACGCGGCGTTGGCGTGCGCCAAGCCAGAGAGCACCAGCAGGTCTTCGCGGAGCGGGTTGATCGCCTCGAGCGTGGGCGACGCCACCCAGCCGGCGCCCTCGCCCGTGGGCTTCCACTCGCGGTAGTTGGTGCCGTTGGCGAAGAAGACCCACGCCAAGCGAACAGGCGCAGCGGTCTGGCCGCCGGCCGCGGCGGCGCCCGTGGCGGCCCGCGCCACGGGCGCCATGCCGTCCAGCAGCGGCAACGCCAGCGAGGCGCCCGCCCCGCGAAGGAACGTGCGGCGGTCGAGCGGGATGAAGCGGCTCACGGCAGGTCGCTCCCTTCGTGGTCGGCCGGCGCCACGGCGCCGGTGCGGAACGGTTTGCTTAGCACGACGCCCGTCACCAGCGACGAGAGCTGGTAGTCGGACTCGGCGGCGTCGGCCACGATCTGCTTCACCGCGCAGCTGTCTTCGGGCTCGAGGCCGCGACCCAGGGCGTAGGTCATCAGCCGCTCGACAAAGTTGGTGGCGATGTCG
>JBCCQL010000397.1:0-3565 GCA_039024355.1 Planctomycetota bacterium | reverse complement strand
CGCCGCGGAGGTGATCACCAGCAGCACGGGGAAGAGCGCGAGGTTTTTCTCGACGCCCAGCACCGTGCCAACGCCGGTGAGCAGCGTCGAGTCCAGCAGCGAGACGACCATCGCCGCGAGGATGCCGCTGGTCATGCCCCAGAAGTAGCCCCACCCGTTGAACCGCCACCAGTGCCACTTGAGCACGTTCGAGGCGATATACCCGCCGTACAGGGCGGCGACCAGCCAGTTGACGATGTCTTCTAGCCGCTTGGTGGTGAGGCCGAGGACGACGCCCGCCACCACCACGCCCGCCGACGCGGCGTAGCTGAGCCAGACCAGCGTCCGGTCGCTCGCCTGGGGGTTGATGTACCGCTTGTAGATGTCGTTGACGAGGTACGCGGGGGCGGAGTTTACGGTGGCCGCGTACGTGGACATGAACGCCGCGAGCAGGGCCGCAATCAGCAGGCCCAGCAGGCCGTGCGGCACGTGGTCGCGCATCACCAGCGGGAGGAGGCGTTCGAAGTTCAGCTGGTCGCCCCCGGAAGCGAGTTCGTCGCCGAAGTACGCGAGCGCCAGCACCGTAAGCCCGGTGATCAGCATGTACCGCGGCACCAGCAGGACGAGGCTCACAACGCCGCTCATCATGGCCGCCTCACGCGGCGTGCGGGTAGCGAGGACGCGCTGCATGTCGTAGCCGGGCGTTGGGCCTGCGGCGCTGGCCAGCACGCCCTTGAGCAGCGCGAGGCCGACAAAAACCGAGAACAGCCGCCACCCGTCTTCGGCGATCTTGGCGTTGGCCGCTTCGAGCCGGCCGGACCAATCGAGGCCCAACTCCCAGCCGAACCAGATGTCACGCCACCCGTCGGGCACGGCGGCCTCGACCACCGCGGGGCTGACCTGCTGCATCGCGATCACGCCAACCGCCACGCACGCGACCGACATGATGAAGAACTGCAGCACCTCGGTGAACACCACCGAGAACATGCCGCCCTTGACCACGTAGAGCGTGGTGACGGCCGTCACCAGCACGGCGTACAGGGTCTCGTTGGCGGCGGCGTCGGCCGACAGGGCGAGCGACGCCGGCATGAACGTGGCGACAAACTTCCCGATGCCGAGGAACCCGTACGCGAGCAGGCTCACGATGGCCAGCATGGCGAACACCACGACAACCATGTGCGACGCTTGGGCGCCCGCCCCGTTGCCGAAGCGGAAGCGTATCCACTCGGCGCCGGTCAGCACGCGGGAGCGGCGCAGCCAGACCGACAGGTAGACCATCATCACCACCTGGTTGAAGACCGGCCAGACCCACGGGATCCACGCGCTCTTCAGGCCGTAGACGTACAGCCAGCCGACCATCAGCATGGTGCCGCTGATGTCGAACATGCCCGACGCGTTGGAGAGGCCCAGCGCGTACCACGGTATCTGGTTGCCGCCCAGGAAGTAGCTGCGGAGGTTCTTGGACGCCCGCCGGGAGATCCAGAAGCCGACGCCGACGGTCAGCGCGACGTACCCCGCGATGATCGCTAGGTCGATCGGCTTGAGGGCGAGCGCTGCCACGGCTGCCTTGGCGGGGGCTGAGGAGGCGCCCGCCGCGTGGGGGGCGAAGGGCCTGTCCGGGGGCCGCGGCTAGTAGACCACCGAGTCGTCCTTCGTCCAAGCGATGATCTCGTCGAGCGTCGAGAAGGCGAGGCACGTCGTGGTGTCGGCGGCGCCGTAGTAGATGGCGACGCGGCCCGTGGCGTCGTCCACCAGCGCAGCGCACGGGAAGACGACGCCCGCCACGTGGCCGGTGGTCTCGTAGGGCGCCTGCGGCGTGAGCAGCAGCCGGCGTGCCCGGTAGCGGACCCGCCACGGCTGCTCCAGGTCGAGCAGCGCGGCGCCCATCGAGTACTCGAACCCGTTGCACAGGCCCATGACGCCGTGGTAGAGGATGAGCCAGCCTTCGGGCGTCTCGATCGGCACGGCGCCGGCGCCGATCTTGGTGCTGGACCACCAGACGCCGTGCTCAAGGCCGCCGGACTTCATCACCAGGCGGTGGTGGCCCCAGTGCGTGAGGTCGGGGCTGCGGCTGATGTAGATGTCGCCGAAGGGCGTGTGCCCGTCGTCGCTGGGCCGGCTCAGCATCCAGTAGTGCCCGTCGACCCGTCGCGGCAGCAGCACGCCGTTGCGGTTGAACGGCAGGAACGCGCTCTCGGTGCGGTGGTACGCCTGGAAGTCTTCGGTCCAGGCCATGCCGATGGTTGGCCCGGTGTCCCCCGCGCACCACGTGACGTGGTGCCGCCCATCGATGGTGGTCACACGCGGGTCGTAGGCGTACTCCTCGGCGGGCCGGTCGGCGACGTCCGTCGCGAACCGCAGCGGCTCCGGCTCGATGTGCCAGTTGGCCCCGTCGCTGCTGAAGCCCGTGTGCAGCTTTGGGAAGCGGCGGTGCGTCTCTACGCGGAAGACGCCCGCAAACCGGTTTCCAAACGGCACAACGGCCGAGTTGAAGACGCCCAGCACGCCTTCGAAGCAGCCGGGGCGGATGATCGGGTTGGCCGGGCTCCGCCAGACGGGGCCCGCCTCGCCATCGGGCCGGAGCGTCCAGGGTATCGCGGGGGCGTTCATCGGCAGTTCGCGGCGGTGGCGGCGTGTGTGACGCCCACCACGGTAACAGCCGGCCGCTTGACGCAACAGCACGCGGCGCATCGCAAGGTCTGGAAGAGAACGGGACCCATTGCGGGCGGCGCCGTTAGTAAACGTCGCGGACGTAGCGGTTGTCGTCCTTCAGCCGCTTGACGTACGCCTTGGCGTCGTCTTCGGACAGCTTGCCGTGCTCGGCGATCAGCGTGTGCAGGGCGCGGTCGACGTCGCCCGCCATCCGCTTGGCGTCGCCGCAGACGAAGAAGTACCCGCCCTGCTCCAGCCAGTCATAAAGCTCCGCACCCTCTTCGATCATACGGTGCTGGACGTAGACCTTCTCCTCTTGGTCGCGGCTAAACGCTGTGCTGAGCTTGGTGAGCAGCCCGTCGGACCGCATAGCGGCAAACTCGTTCTTGTAGAGGAAGTCGGTCGCCTCGTGCTGATCGCCGAAGAACAGCCAGTTCTTGCCGGGCGCCTCGGTCACCTGCCGCTCTTGCAAGAACGCGCGGAACGGGGCAACCCCGGTGCCGGGGCCCACCATGATCATCGGCGCCGACGGGTCGCTGGGGACCGTGAAGCCGGGCGCCGCGTGGGCGTAGACCAGCGTCTTGTCGCCCACTTCGAGCCGGTCGGCGAACATGGTAGACGCCACGCCCTTCCGCGTCCGGTCGCCCACGTCGTACGTCACCTTGGCGATGGTTAGGTGGACCTGGTCCGGGTAGGCCTTGAGCGAGCTTGCAATGGAGTAGAGCCGCGGCTGCAGCTTCGGCAGGGTCTTCGAAAATGCCTTGACGTCCACAACGGCCGACTTAGCCATTTTGAGCAGATCTAGGACGTCGAGCGTGTCCATCGCGTCGTCGTCTTCTAGCAGCCCGAGGATGCGGGCCTTCTCTTCTTCGTCGGTCGCGGTTTCGGCAACGAGCTCGATCAGCTCGTCGGGCACGTCTTTGAGGTTGGCCGT
>JBCCQL010000396.1:0-3571 GCA_039024355.1 Planctomycetota bacterium | reverse complement strand
GCCGCGTGCGACGGAGTAGGAGTCGCTCGAAGAAGAGCGCGTGCCGGACAGTGCTGCGCACCGCCGTGGTTCGGCTCGGGCCCATCGAAATAGTGGTCCTCCCGACGGAAAACGACCGGAAAGTTTGAATCGATTACCGCGGCCGGCAGGCGTGCTGCCGCGGTGTGTTTCGTTTCTTGTTGCTGCTGTGCGTCTTCAGCCCGCCGGCCGTGTCATCGACCACAGCGGGGCAAGGGCTTCAACAAACCCGCTCTGCCGTGCTTACCCCACTGGGCGTGCGGGGAAGGACAATAGAGGCTCTCGCGTCGGCCGCCAAGGGCGCCCTGAGCCGCAACTGCTCTCCGCAAGTGGTGGCCCAACCTGCGTCCGACGGGAGGCGTCTTGCCCGTGGCGTCGTGCCGCTCGCTCGGCTGGCCGCTTGCGTTTGAATTTTAGTTTGCTCGCGGGCGGCTGCGAGGAATTTTGCTGTGCCAATTCGTGTTTTCACGCCTCGTTTTCTGCAAAAAGTTGGCGCCAACTCCTGGGCACACCGCTACACGCAGCTCCCTAAGGTGCGGACCAACACAGACCATACGCCACGCAGACCGGCAAGCGTCGCGGCCCCGCAGCCCGGCGGCTTCGCAGCGCTCTTGCTCCACCGCCAGCGTGCCTCTACACACCGCCCCACCGGACACCACGCTGGGAGACCGCCCCGCGGGCGATCTACGTCAAATCTGAGGACACGTGTATGCGTTGCCGCCACGCCGATACCGAGGCCGCCACCGCTCGAACAATTTCACGGGCGTGGCCCGTTCTGCTAGCAGCGGCGGTGCTGGCGGCGGCGCCGACGACGCCCATCGCGTCGGCCCAAACAGGCGTGCAGCAGCCGACGCTCAAAGAACGGCTGCTCTTCGGCCTGCAGGCACGCCGGCCGTCGGAGAAGCGGTTTATCGACGCCGTGGTGGACACGGTCGAGCGGGGCGAGCTGCCCCTGCGGCTGGTCGACCGCACGTTTTTCTGGGCCCGCAGCCGCACGCCCAAACGGCCCACCCGCCGCAGCCGCCGGGCGATCATCTATTTTCAGCCCGCGCTCACCATCCAAGCCCAACGCCTGCGGATCAACATCCGCCCCAACCCACCGCCCCCAGCAAGCTGAGGCCAACGGCCGCTCCTCGCCGCGAATCCGTCGCCGGTAGCGGGGCGATCGGCATGCCGGTAGACTTTGAGCTGCAGGCTGGACGAGCGTTCCAGCGGCAGATTCTTTCACGGGCAGCTTCAAGGCGAGCAGGGTTTCATGGCACGCAAAACGGTAAGCATCCGAGACAAACGTGCCGAGGCCGAAGCCGCGGAGGCCGCCGAGAAGGAAGCTCCCAAGAAGAAGGTCAAAAAGAAGGCCGTCCGCAAGTCGCGGGCAAAAGCGGCTGCAGAGGTCCGGCTGAAGGCTTTTTGGGGCGTCTTTAACCAGTCGCTCAAGCGTGTCGCCCTCTACGACTACACGCAGAAAAAAGAGGCCGAGAAGAAAGCGAAAGAGCTGACGGACAAGGGCAAGTCGCCCCACTTCGTGCAGCCGGTCAAAGAGGTCATTGACGAGGCCTGATCTCCGCGTCTGGCGGGCTCTGCTCCAGCCCCCGCACCTACGCGTACGTCGGCAATCTGCGTGATTTTGCCCGCGAATAACGCGAATGAGTGCTTCGGGGGCCGTTCGGCCAAGGGCTCGAAAGGGCTTGCAGCCTGCGGATTCGCGCGTATCCGCGTCATTCGCGGGCCTTCTGTCTCGTCGCCACGGCTGCCGTGTTTGCCTCGCAACAGCTCGCTGGGCTGACTCCATGCCTGTAAACCGGCCGGTTGCCCGGCCGGCGTGGGCCCGGCAGAGCGTGCGACCGAACAGCCTGGGAGAGAATTTCTGCCCGTTTGTCATTAAATCGCTTGTCGAAATTTGACGATGCGTCAAAATACAAGCATCATGGTTGGCCTGAGCCGCAAACAACGCGAAATCCAAGACCGCGAGGCACAGATCCTCGAGGTCGCCCGTGGGCACCTGCTCGACGGTGGGTATCTCGGCCTGAGCATGGACCGCATCGCGGCCCAGATGGAGTACTCCAAGGGGACCATCTACCAGCATTTCCGCAACAAGGAAGAGATCCTCATCGCGTTGGCGAACGAGGCCTTGCACTTGCGGACAACGATGTTCGAGCGGGCGTCGCTCTTCCCAGGCACGTCGCGCGAGCGGGTGGCGGCCATCGGCGCCGCGGCCGAGGCGTTTGTCGAGACCGCGCCGCACTACTTCATGGTCGAACAAATCGTCCGGGCGTCGTCGATCTGGGAGAAGACCTCCGCCGAGCGGCAAGAAGTGATGCGGATGTGCGAGCGGCGTTGCATGGCGATCGTCGGCGGCATCGCCCGCGATGCGGTGGCCCACGGCGACCTCTCACTGCCCGAGGGCGTCCGTCCCGAGGAGGTCGTGTTCGGCATGTGGTCGATCTACCTCGGCGCCCAGACTATCTCGAGCAGCAGCGACACGCTGGGCGAGATTGGCATCCACAGCCCACTGACCGCCCTGCGGCGGGGCCAGAACAAGATGCTTGACGGCTACGGCTGGCGCCCGCTGTCGGGCGAAGCCGACTACGACGCCCACATGGACCGCGTCAAACAGGAGCTTTTTAGCGATGCCTGATCGTGCACCATCGGAGCGGGCTTCTGCCCAACACGCGGCGGGGAGCGTTGCCGCGGCGGAGAACTTTGCCGCGGCGGAGAGCAGCGGCGTGGCAGAAGACAGGGGCGTGGCGGCCGCCTCTTTTTTTGGCCGCGCACTGACGCTTCGTCGTTTTTTGACGCCGCGATTGCTAGCGGCCGCGGCCGTTATCGCGGTCCTCACCGCCGGCGGGCCGCCCCTGGTTGAGGCGTTGTCCGCAGGCGAAGACGAACGATCGGCCGAGCAGACTTCACCAGGGCAATCCACCACAGGGCAATCCACAACGCGGTCGATCGCCGCCATGCCGGTCGAGGTATCGGCCGCCCGGCTGGTAGACGCCTACGAAACCCGAAAGCCATACACCGGCACGCTGGTCGCCGGCCGGCGGAGCCAGATCGGCTTCGAGCGGGGCGGCAAAGTGGTGCGGCTCGCCGTCGACGAAGGCGAGCGTGTTTCTGCCGGCCAGGTGCTGGCCGAGCTCGACCGCCGGCGGCTGTCGGCTTCGCGGCGGCGGGTCGCCGCGCAGTTGGCCGAGGCCCGCGCGGTGCTCGACGAGCTGGTGGCCGGCCCCCGCAAGGAGACCATCGCCGCCGCCGCCGCCGAGGTCCGCAGGCTGCAGGCCCAGGTCGAGGTTGCGCAACTCAACCTCCGGCGCCGGCAGCAGCTGGTCGATACCGAGGCGATCAGCCAAGAGGAGTTCGACGAGAGCTTCTACGCCGCACGGGTTGCCCAAGCCAGCTACGACGCGGCGGTCAAGCAGCTCGAAGAGCTAGAGACCGGCACGCGTGCCGAGCGGATTGACGCCCAGCGGGCCCGCGTCGACGCCTTGCAAGCGCAGCTGGCGGACGCCGATCACGAGATCGAAGACACGACGCTCACCGCGCCGTTCGACGGCGCGAT
>JBCCQL010000395.1:0-3613 GCA_039024355.1 Planctomycetota bacterium | reverse complement strand
GTACAGATCGTCCCGCCCAACGAGGTGGTGGTGCTCATCAGCTTCGAGCTCACGCTGGGCGAGTGCCGCGGCATGATGAACCTGTGCATCCCGTTCAACACCATCGAGCGGATCGGCGGCAAGCTCAGCGCCAATAGCTGGGTGACGTTCAGCAAGAAGCCGCCGACGCCCGAGTCCGTCCGCCAGCTGACCAACCAGCTGACCGGCGCGGTGGTCGAGGTGGTGGCCGAGCTGGCCGAGACGCACATCGCCACGGCCGACCTGATCAACCTACGCGTGGGCGACATCATCGCCACGGAGAAGGACATCCACCTGCCGGTCGAGGTGAAGGTCGAGGGCCAGCCGAAGTACCACGCCACGGCCGGCGCCTACAAAGGCCGCAAAGCGATCCAGGTGACCGCCGCCGTAGAAGACGACGACCCCGCCGGCGTGCCGGAAGAGGGCGCGGCGTAGCGCGGCTTCGTGTTTCTCCGGTCCAGAGGGCCGACCATCCTGGCCGGGCAACGCACGCGCTGGCCCAATCTTTGTTGGGGTTTCTCGCCGCTGAGCGCGTCTGACGCGTTCTTAGCGCGGTCTTTGTCAAAAAAGGGCCGCTTGGCGGGCAGACAGCGGCGTTCTGCGTGGCGTTTCTAGCGGTGTTCGACAAGGCCGCTTCCAATCATCGCCACCGCTGTGGAAACGCAAGAACTCAACGATCCAGGGGCGGTAGGGCTTTTCCGTCGTCAAGGCGTCGTGCAGCGCACACTTTTTGTCGCGAAACTGGTCGAGGAGCTTCCGCCCTCCCACTACAGGATCTGGCAATATATCAGCCACAATTAGGGTGTTACACGGCAAGATGCGGCCTTTGTCGATGCTTGCGTCGGCGGTTTGCAGGCGATAAAACGTTGCCATGACAGGGGTTTCGCCAACGGGTGGAGTTGCAGCGGGCAAAATATATATACGGATGCACACAATATAGCACAGCCCTGCTAAGTATAATGCGGCAGTATGCCGTAGAATTCTTGTTATGCCTCAAAGGATTGCGCCATGAAGCCAAATCCCGCTGTCCTGATTCTGCTAATCGTTGGTTGCGACGCTTCAACACCGAGTTCATCACGGCCCGCCAGCGTGCCCTCCACCATCACAGACGAAAACACACCCACAAACCAACCTTCAACGCAAATCAACTCTGCCCCGGTCTTCGATGGCGACGTCTCGTTAACCCTCAATGTAACCGAAGTGGCGGGCAAACGTGTGAGACTCAACGGAACGACTAGCCTGCCTAGCGGCACGAAATTGATGTTGAGCGTGCAAGAGAAGATGGAAAATGGATTCATGGGACAATCTAGTTGCTCTGTTTCTACGGACGGAGCCTTTGAATCGGAGACTTTCGGTCCAAGAGGTGGGCTAAAGGATGGCCGATACGTCGCGCAGGTCACAATGCCGATTGCTGCGGTACAGCCCGCTGCCGTAAAAGAAGTGATCGGTAGTAATGGCGAGAAGTTAACTGGACCGCTTGTGGAGAACGGATCATTCGGCGTCACGGTCTCGGAGCAGAAAGAATTTACTATTGGCGTGATGCCGGATGCAGCGCAAGCGGAACGCAAACAGAAAACCGAAGCAGATATTGTTGCGCTGAAACGTCAGCTTTGCATCTACCTCGAACAGCTTCTTGACTTCAAGGACGAACCACGATTTAAAACATTTGGATTTGGTACGGGTGGACCTTACAACAAATGGCTAAAAGATGTTGAGGCGTTGCGAGACGCTCAACCAAAAGGATTACATCCGATCCCACTTTTGCTTAGAGCAGCGCCAGGCGATCTCATGATGTTGGGAATGGACTATTTACGGACAAGTGAATCCGACTATTCGCGGCAGATGCTTCCGGAGATTAAAGATACAATCGACTTCGACGCGTACTTAGCAGCCAAGAGCCAACGAGCAACTCCCCAACCGGCGTTTCGTACCTGGCACGATACGACGGGCAAGTTCAGCGTTGAGGCATCACTTGTCACAATAAACGACGATCATGTTGTGCTCCGCAAGAGAGACGGCACGACGGTCAACGTTCCACTTAGCAAGCTCAGTACACAAGATGTTGAATTCATCGAGAAGTAATCCGAACGCTAATCCCGCGCAGAGGCATAACGCGGCGATGAACCGGAGCGATAACAAATCGAGGGTTCGCTTCGCTGATTCATGCGTACTCATCGCCCAGTTGTCTTAATCGTTTACTGCAGCGGTCTCTGCTAGGTTAAGGCACCTCGGGTAGTTCGGCCGATTCTTTAGCTGTCGAAGCTTGGCCGACTGACCAAAAGTAGCTGGCGTGCTCACTGGAGGCGGTGCCCCAGACCGCTGGCCTATTGCGGAGTTCATTCCAGCAATCGACGCCGTGGTGGGCTTCCCCCGTAGAAGCCAGCTCTCAACAAGACCGCCCGCCGGCCCCTGCCGGGTTGCTGGGTAGATCGGGCAGGGCTTCTTCCAGCACGCCGCGGGCCTTGGGCCAGATGAGGATCGCTTCGATCACCATCCAGCCCTGCAGGGCGAGGATCAGCAGGCCGAAGGCGACCAGCAGGCCTTTGCCGGCGGGGAGGAAGTCGAACAGCACCTGGTGGGCCATCGCCCAGCCGGGGAGGACGAGCATCAGCGCCATCGGCAGGATCGCAAACCACGCCGGCAGGTTGCGGCGGACCAGGTAGAAGACCAGCACCATCAGGGCCAGCCCGGCCAGCAGCTGGTTGATGGCGCCGAACAGCGGCCACAGCAGCAGGCCGCCCGTGCCCGGCACGCCGCCGGCGCCGGGCAGCAGGGCTACCGCGCCGCCCGTCACCACGGCGACGCCCGTGGCCGCGTACTTGCCCCGCAGCGCATCGACGCGCAGCGTCTGAGCAAGCTCTTGCACGACGTACCGCTGCAGCCGCGTGGCGGTGTCAAGCGTCGTGGCGGCGAAGCAGGCTACCAGCACGGCGATGATGGTGGTCGCTAGCCGCGGCCGCACGCCCAGGGCTGAGACGAAGTTGGCGCCGCCGTCGACAAACGCCGTGAGCTTCTGGCTCAGCCCGTGCGCCTTCCACCCGCCGACCGTGGCGGGCGTGGCGCCCTCAGCCGCTACGGTTGTGATCTCTGCCTGGTACTTCGTCCGCCACGCCGCCCGGCCGGTGACGGTCTTCCCGTCCGCGTCGGCGACGCCCATGCCGACGCCGGCGCAGCAGGCCAAGATCACGACCACCGCCAGCGCGGCCTCCAGCAGCATGCCGCCGTAGCCCACGGCGCGGGCGTCGGTCTCGCAGGCGATCTGCTTGCTGGTGGTGCCGCTCGAGACCAGGCAGTGAAACCCGCTGCACGCGCCGCAGGCGATGGTGATGAACAAGAACGGCAGCAGCGGCGGCGCGTCGGCCGGCACCTCCGCGGCCGGCACGACGGCGGGCGCCGCGGCGGCCAGGTCTGCTTCGCCCCGCACGCCCGCAACCACCAGGCCCGCCACCAGCAGACCCAGCGCCACCAGCAGCTGGTGGCTGTTGATGTAGTCGCGCGGCTGCAGCAGCAGCCAGACCGGCAGCAGGCTGGCGATGGCCGAGTACACGAACAGAGCGATGATCCAGAAGTTGGTCGCCTCGGCCTTGCTCCAGCC
>JBCCQL010000394.1:0-3617 GCA_039024355.1 Planctomycetota bacterium | reverse complement strand
GACATCTGCGTCATCAGCGAGCGGCCGATCAACAACCCAGAGACCATCGTCAAGGCCCGCGTGGTGGGCGGCCTGCCGATGCTGGACAACGACGAGGCCGACGACAAGATCATTGCTGTCTTGGACAACGACGCCATGTGGGGCGAGGCGAACGACGTGACCGACCTGCCCAAGGTGCTGGTCGACCGCCTGCGGCACTACTTCAGCACCTACAAGTCGCTCACCCCGGAAGAGGCCACCAGGGTCCGCATCGACAAGGCCTACGGCCGCGACGCCGCGCTGAAGGTAGTTGAGGCGGCCATGGCGGATTACGTGGAAGAGTTCGGCGAGTGACCAGCGGCGCGGATGTCTCGCCCGCACTGCTGCTACGCCCGCAGCGGCAAAACTGATGTTGATGCTGCTGGGCTTGGCGGTGCTCTCCGCTACCGGCGTTTGGATGATTGCCGATGGTGACTGGCTTGGCTTCCTGGTCGCGGGGTTCGCGCTATTCGCCGTGCCGGTCTTCGCCATCCAACTCTTGCCAGGCGCCGCCTACTTGCGCGTCGATCAAAACGGCGTCCGCTTCGCGGTGGCGTTCCGTGAGACTGCCGTGCCGTGGGAATCGATTGCTGAGTCTGGCGTGTATGAGGTCAAGGGCAGCCGCCTTGTTGGCTTTAACTACACCGCCAAGGCTGGCCGCGTTCGACAGGCCAGCCGCTCGCTGACCGGCTACGAGGGCGGGCTGCCGGACACCTACGGCATGAAAGCCGAAGAGCTGGCGTCGCTGCTAGACCACCGCCTGCATCTGCACCGCAGCGGCGGCAGCGAGGCGCCCGCACCGAGCTGATCGACTGAGAAGCCTCATTGGCGAAACGACTTTGACGCCGCCCCGCGGGTTGGCCCATACTCGGGACATGAAGACCATCGAACTTAGCGACGACCGCTTTGAGCAAATCCGGCTGCAGGCGGTGGCCGCGGGCTACCAAGACGTGGCCGCGTATCTCGAGGCCTTGGCCGCGGATGCCGCGTTCGACGCGAGCTGCGGCATGAACGAAGAGCAGACCCGTGCGTCTGCCGCGGAGTGCGACGCGGCCGTCGACCGCCTGAAGCAGCACGGTGGCGGGACCGAGTTTGCAGCGGCCTGGCGAACCCTAGGGCACGAGTTCGGGTTTAAGCCACGCCCATGAAGACGTACCGCGTCGTTATCACAGACGAAGCGGTCGGCCAAGCACGAGCTTACCTGTGGCACATCGCGGTCGAGCAAGAGATGCCGCTCACCGCCGCGCGTTGGTGGCGCAAGGCAGATGCGATGATCCAGACCCTGAGCACGATTCCGAACCGCTGCCCGTACGCCCCTGAGAACGAGCACAGCCGATACGAACTCAGGATGCTTTTGGTCGACGAATGCTTGTTCGTTTTTCACGTTGACGAAGAAACGCGGTCGGTCTGGGTGGTGCGGTTTCGGCACGGCAAGCAAGAGCCCTGGCCGATCGACTAAGGGCGTGCGAACAAAATTCGGGCGTTTGCGGCGATGTCAGCGAAATCGGCCCTACAACGTCGATCGCCTGCCCCGACTTTTGGTTTTGTCCACTAGCTCTACAGCCCGATCAGCCGCTGCGTTCCAGTCCGTTTATCCGTCCAGCGACCCCTTCGTGCTGGGCACGCCGGGCGTTCGCAGGTCGGGCTCGACGGCCATCCTGAGCGCCCGGCCGGTGGCCTTGAAGACGGCCTCGGCGATGTGGTGGCTGTTCTTGCCGTGGTGCAGCAGCAGGTGCAGGTTGCACAGGGCGGCGCCGCTGAACGCACGCCAGAACTCCTCGACCAGCTCGCTGTCGAAGCCGCCGATCTTCGCCGCTGGGATCTCGACGCCGTAGTGCAGGCAGTGCCGGCCGCTGAGGTCGATGGCCGCGGTGACGAGCGTCTCGTCCATCGGCAGGGTGAAGTGGCCGTAGCGGCGGATGCCGGCCTTGTCGCCCAGCGCGTCGCGGACCGCCCGGCCGAGGCAGATGCCCGTGTCTTCGACCGTGTGGTGCTGGTCGACGTGCAGGTCGCCCGCGGCGTGGACGGTGAGGTCGACCGCCGAGTGCTTGGCCAGCAGCGTGAGCATGTGGTCGAAGAAGCCGACGCCGGTCTGCACGTCGGCCCGGCCGGCGCCGTCCAGGTTCACTTCGAGCGAGATCTTGGTCTCGCTGGTCTGGCGGTCGATGCTGGCGGTACGGGGCGGGGTGGGCATGGGCTCGCGGGGCTAAGTGTCAAACGGGCGGCGCCGCAAATCGTAGCAGGCAAACCCCGCCGCCGGGCGCCCGCCGGCGCCCGCACAACAGCCGCACGGCCGCGTTGCGGCGCCCGCCGACGCGCGACCGCTACGACCGTTATACTTCGGCCGCGGCCCGACCCCTAACAACGCGGCCCGAGACGCGGCCGCACGAACCGGCTTCGACACGCTCGACCGGAAAGCCATGGCGCCGATGAGAAAGCATCGCCGGGACGCTGGCCCGTACGCCGGCACGCTGTCGCTCGCGGAGGCGGCACACCGGCTGGGCGTGTCGGAGCACGAATTGCGGCGCCGGCTTGCGGCGGGCGAGCTGCCCTTCGAGCAGGTCCGTGGCCGGCTACGCGTGCCCGCCGCGGCGGTAAAAGGCAACAACCAAGAGGGCGAGCGTTAAGTTACCGCCCACTGCCCACCGCCCACTGCCACCCTCAAGCCCAGTCCAGGCCGGTCTCTTCTTTCAGCCGGTGCTCGAACTCGCCGATGAGGCCGCCGATCACGTCCCAGCCCTCGGGGCGGCGGACCTCAATATCGCCCTGTGGGTTCACGCGGACGATCGTGCCGCCGGTGACGCCCGCGGCCGGCAGGTCGTCGTGGTGCAGCTCGTCCTCGGCGATGATCTTGTCGAGCGTCTCGCCGGTCATCTCGATGAATGGCATAGCTGGCCTTGCGTACGCTGGTGCCCCTAGTTGCCGTGCAGTGTAACCCGCAACGCCGCCGCCCGACAGCCAACCGGCCTTCGGCCATATCTCTCGGCGGGAACGGACGGGTAAGGGGATGAGGGGGATGGACGGGGGGATGATGGCGATGGCGGGCTCCCGGCGTACACGGCCTTTTGCAGGGCAACGCCGGCTAAAACTGAGCCCGAAACACCTGAAGTGTTGACACTTTGAGACGCAAGCCTCTACGACACCAAACGGCCATCCCCCGATCCCCAGCAATCCCCCTATCTCCCTGCCGTCGAACCCGCTGACCGCATACCTTTCCGGCATCACGCAGAGACAAAGGCCGGCGGGCGACCTTACAGCTTCCAGTCGGGCGCCGCGGCGCGGGCGAGCTCGGCGAAGCGGAGCAGCGTGGGGATGTTGATCTGCTCGGTGCGGGCCTCGGGGCTGAACTGCATCGCTTCGAGCAACGCATCCACCTGCGGCTTGTCCAGGTGGTGCTTGAGCGCCGCCACGGCGTTCGCCCGCAAGAACTTACGCTTGTGCAGGAACAAGGCCCGCGTGAAGTCCTTGAAGTATTGCCGGTCGGGGATGGCGGCGCGACGCTCCGGGTCGACCACCAGGCGGACGATCGCCGAGTCGACCTTCGGCGCCGGCCAGAACACCTTGGGCGACATCACGCGGACGACCTCCGCCGTGCACTG
>JBCCQL010000393.1:0-3620 GCA_039024355.1 Planctomycetota bacterium | reverse complement strand
GGTCTGGAAGCTGGTGGCGAAGGCGATGTGGTACGACTCGCCCGGCCCCACCTGCCCGTCCGGCCCAAACTGGGCAAGGGCAGGCGTGGCGACAACGGCGGCAGCGGCGGCAAGCCAACAAGCAGCGGTGCGGATCATGGCTGTGGGACGGGGGTTTGGGGCGGGGGACGGGGGACGGGTTTGCGGCGTGGCGGCTCGGCGGTGCGCAGTTTAGTTGTGGGCGATGCATGCTGCACACGCGCGTTGCCGCCATCGTGCGGCTGGGTTGCTACGCCTGGGCGCTGCTGCGCCGGGTTGCTGGGGTGGCGCGTAGCTGGGGTGGCGCGTTGCTGGGCGGCGAAGTGCTTCGGTCGCTGGGGGCGTTACTGGGCTGCCGCCATGCGTAGCGCGGCTAGGTAGGGCACGGGCTCGGAGCCTAGGGCGTTGAGCACGGTGCCGCCGGCGGTGAAGCAGTGGGTGACCCAGTCGGGGGCGCCGTACTTGTCGAGGGCCTTGCCGCCCTCGCCGCCGCCGACGTAGACCTCGACGCCCGCCTCCTTCATCCGCCTCAGCTCCGGGACCCAGGCCTTGGTGCCGGCCTCGAACTTGGGGTCTTCGAAGACGCCGAAGACGCCGTTGTGGAACGCGACCGCCCCCCCGCCCGAGGCGCCCGCGTCCTGCGTCCGCTGGATGAAGGCCCCGACGGCGTCGCTGAACACGGTGATCGACTTGGGGCCGATGTCCAGCTGCTGGTCGCCCGGCGCGAGCAGGTCTTTGGCCGTGCCGTCCTCGATCACCGAGTCGACCGGCACGGTGAACGTGATGCCCTTCTGGCGGCCGTCGGCGACGATCGCCTTCGCCTGCGCGACGCGGTCGTCCGGGATGTACCACGGCTGGCTGCTGTTGGCCGGGTCCTCGGCGGCGCCCAGGCTGACGGGCGCGGCGTCCAGATGGCCGATGGCCTTGCGGATGGCCATGGCCAGCGACCCCGAGGCGAAGATCTGCTTGATCGTGCCGCGGGCGATCATGGCCTCCATGTCGTCGAGCTTGTCGATCTTGATGCCGGAGAAGACGGCCAGGTCTGCCTGCAGGCACCGCTGCATGGGGCCGTCGAACTCGCCGGCGGCGTACCGGCCCAGGGCGACGCGCTGCATGGCCGCCGGCACGGCCACGCTGGACGCGTCGAGCGAGCCGGCGCTGAACGCCTCGTTGACGTAGACCGTGCCGACCTTCTCGGCCAGCCCGCTCGCGAGCTTGGCGAGCTGCGGCGCCAATGCGGCGACGTCGCCCACGCCGGCCTTCCACAGTACACGCTCGACGTCGTACTTGCGGGTGTTCTGCAGGACGATCACCGCCCCGGGCGCCGCGGCGTCGACGGCTTCTTTCACCGCATCCAGAACGCCCTGCTGCGGGTCCCACCAGTCCTCGACCAGCGGCACGTCGATCTCAAGCAGTTCGCCCAGCCGGCGGGCGACCTTGTCGAGCGAGCCTTCGGGCTTGCGGCCGATGTGGCCGAAGACGACTTGCTTCCACCCGCGGTCGATGCCGAACCGCAGGGTGTCGACCATCGAGCGGAGGCGGATATCGCCCTCGCCGATGGTGGCGCCCGGCTTGGCGTCGGTGTCGCCGCGGACCAGCACCGGCGTGCCGCTGGGCACGTCGGACAGCGTCTCCATCCGCGGGACGGCGGCCAGGTAGTCGTTCAGCGTCAGGCCGGGCGCCGCGTCGCGGCCCCGCACGATGGTTTCGCACCACGCCTGCATCTGCTCTGCGGTGACGGCTGCCATGGGTGCCTCGCAATCCGGTTGGTTGTTGGTGGGAGCGGTCTGGTTGGCCGCGGGCCGAACGCCCGCGGCGGGCGGCTTATTCGCTGGGCGGGTCGTCGGCGGTGGTGGCGCCGCCGTCGCTGTTGTCGTCGCTGGCCGCGTCTTGCTCGGGCTTCTTCGCCGCCAGGTCGATGCGGAAGGTCGCCTCGCCGATCATCGTGTCGAAGCTGGCGTCGAGGAAGTCGATCCACAGGTCCAGGCGGATCAGGTCACGCCCCGGGTCCAGCTCTCGGCGGACCCGTTCGGTGGGCATCTCGAGCCGCCGCAGCAGGTGCTCCTGCTGGTCGACCCAGGCGGTGAAGACGCCGAACGCGCGGCGGAGCTCGATGCGGAAGCACGGCGCCTCACGGCCAGGCCCCAGCCGCAGCGTGCCCGAAGGCAGCAGCTTGGCGTCGGTGTCCGCCAGCAGGCGGGGCGGCGCCGCGTCGGTGGCGATCAGCAGGTCGAGCTGCGGCAGCAGGTACTCGATGGGGTTGGGCAGCACGGCGTCGAACAACGGCCGGTCGGACCGCAGCGTCGCCAGCGAGAGCTCTTCGGGCGCCGGCCCGTCGAACAGCAACCCGGGCGGCGGGTCTTCGGCCGGGTCTCCGCGGTTGGCGGTCTTCCCGGCGGTCGCCACCCACCGCCGGCCGTCGCTGAGGACGGTCACCACGTCGTCGCTGCCGTCGGGGTTGGGCTCGCGGCGGGTGATGCGGCAGCGGTTGGGCCGCGCGAAGACGACCGACACCTGGTGCGGCGGCGGCTCGCGTGGCACGCCCGACCGCCGCTGCACGAACCGCTCGCGGTACTCGGCGTTGTCGAAGTAAGAGTCTGCCGCGCGGTAGGCGGCGGTCATCTTCTGGAGCACCTCGCCGGCGGTCACGCCCGTGGGCGGGGCGTCGTCGATCGACACGACGCCGTCCAGCATGGCGGGGCCGGCCCCTGACGCTGGTGCGGCGGGCTGCTCGTTGGTGTTGGTTTGGTTGGCGGTACTCGCCGCGCCTCCGGTTGCCGGTTGGTCGCCGCTGGGCCGTTCGCCGCTGGCCCGTTCGCCGCTGCGCAGCGCAGCATCCTGTGCTTTGGCGGCGCCCGCGGGCTCGCTCGCCCTCTCGGAACAACCGGCCGCCAGCAGCACCGCGACCGCCACGGCCCACGCGGGCGAGCGCCAATCAAGCAGTTGGCTGGAAGAAACGCCGTTCCGCTTCGCCGCGGGCATAGTCGAGCCTAGAACGTCGGTGCAGAAACCATCGGGCACGGCAGCGGGGCAGAGGCCTTACGAGGGCGGCCACCGGGTGTGTGCATCGCCAACGCCCAGCCGCCCGGGCTCCAGCAGCTCAGCCGCCCGGCCTCCAGCCGCCCAGCTGCTCAGCCGCCCGCTGCGGCGGAAAGGTAGCACAATGCCTGGGCGTCAACTAGCGTGCCGGCGCCGCCGGCCGTTGACCGCACAGAAACGGGGGCGATACGATCCACGCGGGGGCCGAACACGCCCTCCTTTGGCTGCACAGACCGTGACGCACCAAGCCATGACTCATTAAGCGGGCGATCCCTCGTGGCGACCAAGCTGCACTACGGCGTGAACCGCCAGCTAACGATCGGCGGCGGCGCCGACGACCCCGTGGGCGACGCCCCACCGGCGGCCGGCGGAACGGCGTCGTCCCTGGCCGAGGCTGCGCTGGCCAACCCGCTCAGCTACCCGCCGCTCGCGTCTTGCCTGGCGCCGGGAGACACCGTGACGCTGGCCGTGGCGCCCGGCGTGCCGTGCGTGGGCGGGGTGGTCGACGGGGCGATTGCCGCGTTGACTGCCGCCGGCGTCGAGCCGCCACGCATCACGGTGCT
>JBCCQL010000392.1:0-3633 GCA_039024355.1 Planctomycetota bacterium | reverse complement strand
GCAGGCGACGGTGGTGCTGCCGCAGGGCCCGCCCGGCACGTTCGATTACCTGGCGCCGGATGAGTTCGCCGACGCCACGCGGCCCGAGCAGCTGGCCGAGTCGGGGCGCCGGGTGCGGGTGCCCTTCGGCCGTGGCGGCCGCACCGTGGTGGGCTACTGCGTGGCGGTGGGCGTGAAGCCGGTGGCCGGCCGCAAGCTGAAGGCGTTGCAGGCGGTGGTCGATCCGCAGTCGCTGCTCTCGCCCGCCATGCTACGCCTGACCGAGTGGATGGCCGGCCGCTACCTGTGCCCGTGGGGGCAGGTGCTCGAGGCGGTGGTGCCCTCGGGCGTGCGGGGCGGGGCGGGCACGCGGCAGGTGGTGCTGCTCTCGGCGCCCACGCACGTGGCCGCCCGCCTGGCGACGCTCGACCTGCCCGAGAAACAACGCCGCGTTATGCAGGCGCTCGTGGCCAGCCCCAAGCCGCTGGCCGTCAAGCAGCTGGCCGCCCGCGCCGGCTGCACGACGGCGCCGATCAACACGCTCCGCAAGAAGGGCCTGATCGAGGCCAAGACCGAGCGGCTAGACACCGGCGAGCTAGAACAGCTGCACGTCCAGCGCGAGGCGCCCCGCGAGCTCAACGACGACCAGCGGCCCGCGCTGGCCGCCATCGCCGCAGCGCTGGACGGCCGCCGGCACCAAACCATCCTGCTGCACGGCGTCACCGGCAGCGGCAAGACGGAGGTCTACATCCAGGCGATCGAGCGGGTGGTGTCGTTCGGCCTGCAGGCGATTGTGCTGGTGCCAGAGATCAGCCTCACGCCGCAGACCGTGGGGCGGTTCCGTGCGCGGTTCGACTCGATCGCGGTCTTGCACAGCCACCAGTCCGACGTCGAGCGGCACCGCCACTGGCGGCGGATCGCCAGCGGGGCGGTGCAGGTGGTGGTGGGCGCCCGCAGCGCGGTGTTCGCCCCCACCCGCCGGCTGGGGCTGATCGTCGTGGACGAGGAGCACGAGAACTCGTTCAAGCAAGACTCCGCCCCGCGGTACCACGCCCGCGACGTAGCGATGCAGCGCGCCCGCGACGAGCGGGCGCCGGTGGTGCTGGCCAGCGCGACGCCCTCGCTAGAGTCTTGGCAGCACGCCCGGGCGGGGCGGTACCGGCTGGTGTCGATGCCACGCCGGGTGAACAACCTGCCGCTGCCGGCGGTGCGGGTTGTCGACCTGCGGGAAGAGGCCCACCGCCGCCGGGGCGTGGGCGCCATCAGCCGGCCGCTGCACCAGGCCATCGAGGCCGCCCTGCGGGACGGCGGGCAGGTCATCCTGCTGCTCAACCGGCGTGGCTATTCGACGCACGTGCAGTGCCCCGGCTGCGGCTACGCGGTGAAGTGCCCTGACTGCGACGTGGCGATGACCTTCCACAAGCAGGACCGCTGCCTGCTGTGCCACTGGTGCGACCGGCGCCAGGCCCCGCCCACCGCGTGCCCCGACTGCAAGAGCGCAGCCATCCGGTACGGCGGCCTGGGCACGCAGCGGCTGGAAGCCGAGGTGAACGCCCGCTTCCCCGGCCACCGCTGCCTGCGGATGGACGCCGACAGCATGCGCCGGCCCGGCAGCCACCAGCAGGCGCTCGACGCCTTCCGCCGGGGCGACGCGCCGATCCTGCTGGGCACGCAGATGATCGCCAAGGGGCTGGACTTCCCGAACGTCACCGTGGTGGGCGTCATCAGCGCCGATACGTCGCTGCACCTGCCCGACTTCCGCGCCGCGGAGCGGACGTTCCATCTGGTGACGCAGGTCGCCGGCCGCACGGGCCGCAGCGAGCGTGGCGGGCGGGTGCTGGTGCAGACGTTCGACCCGGAGCACCCAGCCATCGCCGCCGCGGCCCGGCACGACTACGCGGCGTTCGCCGCCGGCGAGCTGCCCGCACGCGAGGCACTGGGCTACCCGCCGTTCGGGTCGGTGGTGCGGCTGGTTGCCCGCGGCGAGGCCGAGAAGACGGTCGAGGCGGTGGCCGGGCAGCTGGCCGACGCGCTGCGTGAGGCGGGGCTTGGCGAAGCCCCGGGCGGGGCGGCTTTCCGCGTCCTCGGGCCGGCCCCCGCCCCGCTAGCAAAGCTGCGGGGCGCGTATCGCTACCACGTGCAACTGCACTGCCCAGACGGCGCCCTGCTGCGCGACGCCACGGCCGGCGTCCTCGCCAAGTCGCGGCCGCACGAGGGGGTTACCGTGACCGTAGACGTCGACCCCGTCGACATGCTGTGAGCGGCGCCGCCCGTCGATGCCAATGCGGCGCGAAGGGCGGGGCGAGCAGATCGCCGTTGGTATTCCCGGCGGGCGCCTCGTACAGTAAACGCAACGCCGGCAGCTCCGCTGCCTGCCCCCAATTCACCGCCCACTGCCCACTGCCCACTGCCCACTGCCCTCTGTTCACCGCCCACTCACTTCTGCCCACTGCCCACTGCCCACTCTCTTCTGCCCACCGCCCACCAGCTCCGCAACCTCGCTTGTCCTATCAAGGCTTCAAACGCGTCCTCGGCGAGACCAGCCTCGAGCGCAAATGCCGCTGGTGGTTTGGCGTGTCGCTCTGCATGCTGCTGGTGCTGAGCTTCTCGTTCTACAGCAAGAAGATGCAGCGGGTGGTCGAGCAGAGCGACCGCAAGGTAGGGCCCGAGCTGGTCCGCGCTACGTGGCTAGAAGCGCACAGCAACGTCGAGTGGCGCCTGGAGTACCGCGACGCGATCGCCGCCGGCGAGGTGATCGACCCCAGCGTCGACGAGTCGGCCGCCTTCTACAACGACCTGACCGAGAGCAACCGTGCCCTGGGCAGCCAGTTCGAGTCGTACGTCATCCTGCCGCAGGGCCTGGACGTGAACCCGCGGGGCGTCAACCCGCCGGAGCACCCGTACGAAGAAGAGATCCTGGCCGAGGCGCTCGCCCGGCAGGCGTACTACCGCGACGCCGCCGAAGCGCCGCCGGAGGAGGCCGGCCCCGCCGAGCCGGGCGACATGCTCCGCCTGCCCGACGGCCACACCGAGCGGGCCGTGGTGGTCAACGGCGAGGAACGCTACCGCTACTACCAGCCGCTCTACGCCGAGCGGTCCTGCGTGCTGTGCCACAAGTCGCTGGGCACGATCGCCAGGGCCAACCTCATGGAGGGCGACCTGATGGGCGTCGTCCGTGTCGAGATCGACCGCGAGCAGACGAACGACCTGCTGGCGACCTACACGGCCTGGCTGTGGGTCACGGCGATCGTCATCGGCGTGTTGTCGATGTTCCTGCTGTACTTCATCGTGCGGTATGTGATCGTCAAGCCGGTGCAGCACCTGCGGGACGTGGCCAACGCCGTGCGGGAGGGCGACGTCGAGCAGCGGGCCGACATCAACACGGGCGACGAGTTCGAGGAGCTGGCCGCCGCGTTCAACCGGATGCTCCGCCGGCTGCTCCGCCAGCAGGACGCCCTGCAAGAGGTGAACGGCGAGCTGGACTCCAAGGTCGACCAGCTGGCCCAGGCCAACCTCCGGCTGTTCGAGATGAACCGCGTGAAGAGCGACTTCCTGGCCACGATGAGCCACGAGCTCCGCACGCCGCTCAACAGCATCCTGGGGTTCAGCGAGGTGCTCGGGTCGATCGACACGCTCGACGACAAGCAGCGTCGT
>JBCCQL010000391.1:0-3633 GCA_039024355.1 Planctomycetota bacterium | reverse complement strand
GTCAAACCCCCACAAGCCCAAGAAGTTTCCGTTGTTTAGTTGGTAGACCTGTTGAGTGCCACCACCCTCGACCACCAATCCAACGATTGCCGCTGCGGAAGCAGACTGGCCCGCCATCGTACAAGCGGCGGTCAACCCAACGACTAAAAGATGCCTCATCACTAGCTTCTCCCATCTCTGTTCTCGTGCCTGCCTGCTGGATCGCCCCGTTGAGCGAATTACCGCCAGCAGAAAGCGTGCCTGTTAGCATATTCGGGACTACTCGCTACCGCAATAAATTCGGCAGTGCAAGCAAAGTGTTGCTAGGAATAGACTTATGTTAGCACTCGGGGGGTGCCTCCGGGGACCGGGTTCAAACGGATTCTTGCGTGCAAATTGGGTCTCGGTGACCTGCTACAGGTTCTTGGGCCGGTAGTTATCCCCTACGCCGGCAACGCCAGCGAGCCAGCGAAGCCGCCAACCCGATCAGCCCGGCCACGCCGCTGTGCTCCGGGACGATGCTTGAGCCGCTCAGCACGATGTAGGCCTCATCGATCCGCGCTGCGACGGACGCTAAAACCTCGATACCGCGACCTCGAAAGTCGATGCCCGGTCCGATCAGCGCAGGGATACGCGTCGTCAACACCATCCCGACCGACATCCTCACGGCTATGTCGCCGACGAGTGCTTCTTGACCGGCAGCGCGGCCGAGGTGATCCCCGTCGTGCAGGTCGACAGCCGGCAGATCGGCGCCGGTGTGCCCGGCCCGATCTCGCGGGACCTCAAGAGCCGTTTCGCCGAGTACGTGAGGCGGGGCTAGCGGCGCCGAGCGGATCCGCGGGCGGCGGCGGGCGCCGCTACTTGGCGGCTTCCTGCTGCTGGAGGGCTTGCCGCTCCATCGCCAGCCGCCGCGCCCGCTGGAAGTCGGCGTTGCTCACGCTCTTGAAGCTCGCCAGGTCGTCAATCGCCTGGTCGATGCGCAGCAGGTCGGGCTTCGACAGCACGTCGGCCACCGTGTGCACGGCCCGCAGGCTGGGCTCGTCTTCGCCCTTGGCGGTGAGCTCGACCTCAACCGGGATCACGCCGTGGCGGAACAACGCCTCGTTCACCGCCAGCCGGGGATCGGGCGGCAGACCCGACTCGAGCAGCGTGTGCAGCATGGCGTAGTTGTCCAGGAAGCTACGCAGCGTCGCCTTCAGTTCCGGCTGCATCAGCGGCGCGGTAACGACGCGGTAGCTGAGCTCTGTGCTGACCATGCGGAGCTCGCCAACCTCGGGGTCGAACGCCTCCTCAAACTCCGGGGCGCCGGCGAAGCGGAGGAAAGGGTCCTCCTGCATCGCGCACCAACGCCGCAGCTTGGTCATTGCCGCCTCTATGCGGTCGACGGGCAGCTCGGTCTTCTGGCCCTCGCGGGTGTCCAGCAGGATGAACCGGGCGGGCTTGGCGCCGGTGGGGCCGCGGTAGATGGTCACCCGCGCGTCGGCAGGGCGGAAGTCGTAGACGATGCCGTCGTGGAAGAGGGTGACGCCCTCGCTGACGGGCGTCTCCTCGTCTAACTCGTAAACACGGGTCTCGATCCGCATGTCGGCCGGTGCCGCTACACCGGCAACCAACCACGCGGCTACAGCCGTAAGCGAAGCGGCGGATCTGCGAAGCATAGTCTTCCCCGGGCGTCCCTGGTGCCGACGGTCAGCCCACGCATCGGTGCGCGGCGGCGGAGAGTAGCCGCGGCCGCTGCGGGGTGGAAGGCCAGCTCCGCTCGCGGCAGCCGCCGGAGCAGGACGCACCGATCCACACAGACGCTGGCTGAGCGGCGTGCGAGGGGCGAAGGCGTCTGGGCGAAGAGCGTCAGCGCGACAGGCATCAGCCGAAGTAGTCTGGCTCGTTGCCCGCCCGCCACTTGATGTTGCAGCCCAGGCTGGGCGTCTGATCTTCGGGCGGCGCCTCGCCCGCCAGCAACGCTTCGCAGGCGGCCCGCAGGTCGCTGCCAGTGGGCGCTTGGCCGCTATCGGGGCGGGTGCTGTCGAACTGCCCGCGGTAGAAGAGCTCTCGCTGCTTGTCGAACAAGAAGAAATCCGGGGTGCAGGCCGCCCGGTACGCTTTGGCCACCTCCTGCGTCTCGTCGTACAGGTACGGGAAGACGTAGCCGCGGGCCTTCGCCTCTTCGGCCATCTTCTCGGGCGAGTCCTGGGGGTAGCCGCCAACGTCATTCGAACTGATTCCGACAACGGACAAGCCCTTGCCGGTGTACTCCTCGGCGAAGGCCGCCAGCGCGTCCGCCAAATGGATGACGAACGGGCAGTGGTTGCACATGAAGACGACCAGCAGCCCCGGGGATCCGCCAAGGCTTGCCAGGCTGACCATGCCCCCGCCGGTGCTGGGCAGGTTGAAATCGGGTGCCGTGGTCCCGAGCGGGAGCATCGTGCTAGGGGTACGCGCCATTGCTTTCGCCGTGTGTTTGCGGGGCTGTCTGGTTTAGTGGGAGACGCGACGAGCGAACGCAGCGGTCGCCTGCGCAACGCTCCCAACCGCTGGCGGTCAGCGTACGCGCGTTCCGGGCGTCTTGGCAATCCGTTCGCTGCGGCGCAGCAGGCCGGCTGTCGCAAGTTGACAAGGGCGGCAGCGCCCGTAGAATCCGTGCCGGTAAGAGGTTAGGCGACGCCGCGGGCCGCGACGTCTTTCTGCGATCGCTATGCTCTGAACAACCCGCGGTGGCCGCCCGTACACCTAGGCGAGACGTCCACCGCTTTCGACTTTATCGCTGACAGCTGCCAGCGTGGTGAGCAGCGTTGCGGGGGTGGCAGCCGGAATCGAGCGGCTGCACACCAAAGACACGAGGGATTCACCATGGGCGACGTGCTAGAGATCAACGACACGAACTTCGAGAGCGAGGTGCTGCAGGCCAGCGGGCCGGTGCTGGTCGACTTCTGGGCGCCCTGGTGCGGGCCCTGCCGGCAGATCGCGCCGGTTGTGGAGGAGCTAGCGGGCGACAACGGAGGCACAGCCAAGGTGACCAAGCTCAACGTCGACGACGCTCCCGGCGCCGCTCAAAACTACGGCGTTAGCAGCATCCCGACGCTGATGGTCTTCAAGGACGGCGAAGTGGTCGACCGCTTCGTCGGCGTGCAGTCAAAATCGCGGCTGCAAGAGTCCCTCGACGCCGCAAAGGCGTAGAGCCGGCGCTGCTCCGCCATCCGCCATCCGCCATCTGCCATCTGCCAACGTCCAATCGGTCACCCCGACCGGCACATCAGTTGCGATGTGTAGCCGGGCGTGCGATGTCGCACACGGCGGTCGCTGTCCGCTGGTGCCAATGCGCGGTCGTGCCGCTGCCCTGTCATTCCTGTCGATTCAATGGGTGCGGCTGTGGGTCGCTGCCGGACCGAGCGCCTTTTTCGTCAAGTCTCTCCAGCGTCTTGCCGACGTGAATCTACGCAGGGTTTGACGATTCTGCGGAGCCTGCGGCGGTAGCGTCGCCGGCGAGTCACCGAAGACGCAACCGGCCTTGGCGGAAGGAATCGCCCATGCAGGCTGAGCAGGGCAGCGATCAAACGGCCGCGGGTGCGGCAGACCAGACGCCACGCGGTGCGTCGGCGGCGCGGCTCGACGCGCCGCACGCCATCCAGCCGGCGGGCAAGAAAGCCGCGGCCAAGC
>JBCCQL010000390.1:0-3638 GCA_039024355.1 Planctomycetota bacterium | reverse complement strand
GCGAACTCTCCCCCCAAAATTTTACTAGGGCTGGCCCGTTGACCGACGCGATAATCGGCTTCGGCAGCTCGAGCATGGCGATCAGCAGCTCGCCGAAGCCGCGTGCCCGCTCGCCCCACTGCAGCTGGGCGTCGACGGGGTCGAGCGTCGCCGCCGGCCGCAGCTCACGGACGTCGAGTCCCGCACAAAATGTCCCGCCCGCGCCTGTCAGCACCACCGCCCGCACCCGCTTCTCTTGCTGCGCGTCGCCCAGGGCCTGTCGCAGGTCTTGCACCATCGCCCACGTGATGGCGTTGCCGCGGCCCGGGTGGTTGATCACGACGGTCGCCGTCGCGTCATGGACTCGCACGTCGACGCTCGCCATCGGTTGCCTCATCCTGCTGCGGGCTGGTTGTGGTGCTCGGCACTGATGCCGGCGTCGCGACTGCCGCGGCGGGCAGACTAGGCCACCCAGTCGGCGGCTTCGCGGGTGTCGATAGCCCAGTCGAGCACGTCGGCGGGAACGGCGGTGGGCCACACCTCGTGCCGCGGGTGGATTGCGGGGCGGCGCTCGGCAGCGAACAACCGGCGCCGGCCGGCGGCGTTCGTCGCGGCGTAGGCTGCGTGCTGGGCGGTCTCGAACGAATCTGCCTCGACTCGCACGGTGAGCAGCTGCGGCACCGCGTTGCCAGCGGACGGGCGTGACGCCGCCAGCGAACGGTACAGCCGGAACGCCGCGGTTGCGTGCGGGACGCGGGCGGCGGCGAGGATCGCTTCGGCGGTCTGCGTAGCGTCCTCAGGGTTGGCGTTGTCACCGAGCGGAAACCGCAGCTGCGCCTCGTAGCCCGTGCGGTAGACGATGCTCACCCGCGTCTGATCGGCCGCGGTTTGCGATGCGGCCGGGCTTGCCGGCACGGCAGGCTTCTCTGCTTCGACGACCCCGGCGCCGAAGGCGAGTTCGTCCGCGTAGCGGCCTGCTAGCTGGTCGATCTCGGCAGAGCCGCGGCTTCGGCCCGCCGGCGTGAGGCAGGCGGCCACCATCGCTCGGAGCGAGGCGCCGCGATCGACGATCAGCCTCGCCCCTTGCCGCAACGCCTCGGCCAATGGCGCGGGGGCATCGACCGCCGTGGCTTCGATGATGGGGTGCTTCAGCTCGGTGAGTTGCTCACCGGTCTGCAGATTGGCGAAAGAGACGCCCGCCACCATCAGCTCTTCTAGCCGGTGCGTGATCCGCCGGCCGCCAATGACGGCGACGGGAACCGCTCCGCCACCCGTCGCGATCAGCTGCTCGGCGGCGGCAAGGGCAAAAGACCGCGGGTCGACTCCGCCCGTGGACAGCAGCATCCGGACCGTTGCGTCCAGATAGCAACGCTTGGCGAGGGCCTCCGGCAGTCTGGTTGTTTGCGGGTCGCCGGTCGAAGCCGCTTCGAAGGGCCCGTCTGCATCGGCAGCGGGGTGTCCGGCGTCACGCGGGGCGACCAGCAGAAAATCTTCGCCGCCGCCGCCGACAACGGGCGGTGCGTGCGTCGCCTCGTAGGGCGTCTGGAAGGCTAGTCGGACCGCTTCGGGCATGACGCGTTGGGTTGTGGACGCGGAGCGTACGGAGCGAGGCGGAACCTGCGGCCCGCGTGCGGCTGAGCCTATGTGGCCGGGCCGCCACATAAGGTCGGCCGGGTGTTGCGTCTGGTCAACGCCCACGGCTCGGCGGCTGTTGGGCTGGGGGGTTGGCGATCGCCGCAAACCGCTTGCGGGGCGTGGTTTGAGCCTCCCATCTGGCGGGTGGGCGGTGGCTGTGGCGCCGGGCGTGCATTGGTCGGGCTTCGCTTGTCTGAAGCCGCCGCCGACCCAGAGGAAGCGCCTGTGTCCAGCACCCGCAAAGCATCGACCAAGGCCACCAAGACCCGCCCCGCGAACGGCCGAGTCAACGGACGGCCCGGTCCTGCGGCTGCCTCGGCGCCGGCGGGCGCGAAGCCCGCCGAGCCGCGGTTCGTCGAGGTCGAGTCCGCCGACGAGGGCTCCGAATCGCATGTGGACGACCCGGTGCGGATGTACCTCATGCAGATGGGCGAGATCCCCATGCTGACGCGCGACGAGGAGATCGCGTCGGCCAAGGCCATCGAGGCCACGCGCACCAAATTCCGCCGGTCGCTGCTGTGCAACGACTACGTGCTGCACGGCGCCGTGGACCTGCTGGAAAAGGTCGAGCGAGGCGAGCTGCGGCTCGACCGGACGATCGAGATCTCCGTGACCAACACCGCCGAGAAGAAGCGGGTGCTCAAGCGGCTGGGCCCGAACCTGACGACCATCAAGCACCTGCTGTCGCTCAACACGGCCGACTACTTGGCGGCGGTCGACCGGACGCAGACCGCGCCGCGGAAGAGCGCGGCGTGGCGGCGGCTGATTGTCCGGCGCAACAAGATCATCCGCCTGGTCGAGGAGATGAACCTGCGGCTCAGCAAGCTGCTGCCGGTGATGGACTCGCTGCACGAGATCGGCCACCGCATGGCCAGCATCAAGCAGCAACTGGCCGAGCCGGACAAGATGCTGGGCGCCCAGATGCACACGGAGCTGGTGCACGAGCTCCGCTACCTGATGCGGATCACGCACGAGAGCCCGGCCACGCTCGCCCACCTGGTGGCCCGCACCAAGCAGCAGCGTGGCGCCTACGACGCGGCCAAGCGGCGCCTGTCCGCGGCCAACCTGCGGCTGGTGGTGTCCATCGCCAAGCGGTACCGCAACCGCGGGCTGAGCTTCCTAGACCTGATCCAGGAGGGCAACACGGGCCTGATGCGGGCGGTGGATAAGTTCGAGCACGCCCGCGGCTACAAGTTCAGCACCTACGCCACGTGGTGGATCCGCCAGGCGATCACCCGCGCTATCGCCGACCAAAGCCGCACGATCCGCCTGCCCGTGCATATGATCGACACGCTCAGCAAGATCCGCGTCGTGACCGCGGACTTCCTGCAGGAGCACGGCCGGGAGCCCAACGCCGAAGAGGTGGCGGAGATCTCGGGCCTGTCGCTCGACGACGCCCGGGTGATCCTCAAGATGACGCGGCAGCCGCTCTCGCTCGATCAGCCGGTGGGCGACCACGAGGACAACTACTTCGGCGAGTTCCTCGAAGAGCAGCGGGACGACGACCCGCTGTACGACACCAACCTCGAGATGCTCAAGCGGCGGCTGGAGGACGTGATGGACGACCTCAGCTACCGCGAACGCGAGATCATCAAGCTGCGGTACGGCTTGACCGACGGCTACAGCTACACGCTGGAAGAGGTCGGCAAGATCTTCTCGGTCACGCGCGAGCGTGTGCGGCAGATCGAGTCCAAGGCGGTCCGCAAGCTGCAGCAGCCGTACCGGTCGCGGGCGCTGGCGGGCTTCTTGGACGGGGTCGAGGTGCCGGCCGAACCGTGACCGCAAGGCAGCAGTCGGCGGCTACCGCAGCGCGAAGCTCTCGATCTCCAGCCGCACGAGTTCGTCGGTCACCTCTTTGGCGGTCGCCGGCCGGCGGAGCGGGGCCTTGGCCAGCAGGCGGTGCACGAGCGACGCCACCGGCTTGGGCACGCCGGGGGCCGCCTCACGCAGGCAGCGTGGCTTGGCCTCGCGGTGCTGGGCGATGAGCTCCGCCGGGTCGTCGGCGTCGAAGGGCCGCACGCCCG
>JBCCQL010000389.1:0-3658 GCA_039024355.1 Planctomycetota bacterium | reverse complement strand
CGGGGGCGTTGCGGTAGAGATCGGCCGCGCCGCCGCCGTCTGGTGGGAACAGCAGCGTGAGCGGATCGACCTCGCCCCGCAGAACGCCGGGCAGCTGCTGGCCGCACCGGCGGAGCAAGTCCAGCTCGGGCGAGTGTGCCGGGCCGGCGCCGCTAGGTCCCTCGATCGTGGCGCCGGCGCCGGGCTGCGTGCTTGGGGCCGCCGCCGCCCGCCAGCCATCCGCAGTTCGATCGAGTTGCCCGTCTTCGGCGAGAATCTCTAGCAGCCGGCCGAACAGCCGGCGCCGCGGCGGAGCAATCGACAGCCGCTCCGCCAGTTCGTCCGCCGTGAAGGATTGCCCCGGCGTCAGCGACGCCCCGCCGGTCAGCGTGGCCCAAGCCGCGGCAGCGTAGTGGCCGCCCTGCCGCTCAAGTTCGGCGAGCAGCTCCGGCCGCCGCTCGGCGCCGGCGTGCCGCGTGATGGATGGGGCCGCACGCCGCAGCGCATCACCGATGGACTCGGCCGCGATCGGCGGCGGCGCCGACAGCTCACGCGTGCGGATCCGCGGGCGCCACACCGGCTGGAAGTAACGGCTGAGTTGATCGTCTCCGTAGTTTTGGCCGGCGGTTTTTGCCAACCGCACGCCACGCAGCACCGCCGCAAGCTGCCCATCAGCGCCGAGCAGCGAAGCGTCCATCAACAGCTCGTTAGGCGCCTCGCCCGAGAGGTCGATTGCGCCGGCGAGCGACACGTGGGCCGTCACCTCGCCCTGCAGCTGTTCGGGCGACAAGACCTCTGCCGACAGGACCGCTTTGGGCAGCCATTGGTGATTCCAGGATTTGGGCAGTGCTGCTTGAAGGGTTTGGAGGGCTGCGTCGGCGGAGGTGGTGGGGAGGTGGAAGTTGCGGAGTGCGTCGGGCGGTGGCAGGAGGGTGGCTGCCGCGGCGTGGGGCTTGCCGGCGAGGGAGGCGACGGCCCGGAACGCAGGGCCGTAGTCGAGGCCCGCCTGGGCGCAGGCCCGGTAGTGCTCCGCGGGCGTTTGGGGCGTGAGCCCGGCGGTGCTCATGGCTTCGGCAGCCAAGCCGGTTGTGGCGTCGCTTGTTCCGGCCGGCTGGGCGCCCTGCGCGACGACGCGGCAGCTGGCCGTGCGGCGCCAGCCGGCGGGCGTCTTGTGCAGCAGCTCGGCTTGGTACGACGCGGGGGGCTGCCGGTCGGCGTTGGCGTCGGTTCCGCCGCCGACGGGCGTCAGCACCGTCTGCACGCACGCCGGCTGGCCGGGGCCCCACTGCACGGGCCGCAGCAGCCGCAGGTCTTCCACGCGGTAACGCGGCCGTTCTGGTTGCTGGTCGGCCGCGTGGTGGGCAGCAGCCAGGGCCATCTCGACGCACGCCACCGCCGGCAGCGTCGGCTTGCCCTGCAGCCGGTGGTCGGCCAGCCAAGCGGCCTGCCCCAGGTCGGCCTGGAAGACGACCACGCCCGCGGCGATCCCCTCCGCGACGCCGGCCGCCAGGTCGAGCCGCTCGCCCAGCAGCGGGTGAAGGGGCAGCGGGTGGATGGGCAGCGTATCGGCTTGCTGCGGGCGTGCTTGCTGCGGGCCAAGGCTTTGCGTCGAGGGGCCGGGCTTGCCGCCGGGCTGGAACCAGTGCCGGCGACGCTCGAACGGGTAGGTCGGCAACGCTACCCGCCGCGGCTGCTCGGGGTAGATCGCCCGGAAGTCGACGCCCAGGCCGCCGGCCCACAGCCGGGCCGCGGAAGCCTCGGCGCCCTCCGCTTCGGGGTTCTCGGCTTCGGGGTTCTTGGCTCCGGGGTTCTTGGCTTCGCCGGCGGCCGGCTCGGCGCCCCCCTTGCACAGCGGCCCGTTGCACAGCGGCCCGAGGACGGGCGTCGGCGACAGCTCGATCCGCGGGCCCTCCACCGGGGCGTGCACGAGCGCCTGGGCGAACCGCACCGGCCGGCGGAGCTGCTCGGCCCAGTAGCCCGCCGCCGGCGCGCCTTCGAGCGGCTGGCCGGTGAGCGTCGACAAGAACCCCAGCCGCGGGGCGTGCACCGCCAGGCCACCGCACGCCTCGGCCAGCGGCCCGGCGGCCGCCTCGACCAGCGGGCTGTGGAACGCGTGGCTGGTGGCCAGCATACGGCTACGCAGGCCCGAGCATTGGGCGAACCGCTCGGCGGCCGCCCGCGGGCCCGACACCACCGTCTGCCGCGGCCCGTTGTACGCGGCGATCACCAGTTCTCCGCTGGGCCCGTCGCTGGGCTGCTCGGCCAGCCGGGCGGCCACCTCCTCGGCGGGCGCCATCACGGCCAGCATCACGCCCCGGTCTTCCGGGGCAATCGCGTCGAGCAGCTCGGCCCGGCGGCAGACCAACCGCAGCGCGTCCCCACGCGTCAGCACGCCGGCCGTGACGGCCGCGGCCAGCTCGCCCAGGCTGTGGCCGATGACCCAGCCCGGCTCGCCCGCCCACGCCTTCCACAGCTCGGCCAGCGAGACCTGCCAGGCGACTAGCGCCACCTGCGCATCGACCCCCCGCAGCAGCTCGGGCCGCTCCCAGCAGACCTCCCGCAGCGTCCGCGGCCAGCAGCCCGCGAGCGTCTGCTGGCAGTCGTCCCACGCCAGGCGGAACGCCTCGTAGCGTGCGTACAGCCCGCGGCCCATGCCGGGCCGGCAGCCGCCCTGACCGCCGAACAGCCAGCCGCACGATTGGCCGCTCGATTGGCCCTCGGGCGATGAGCCACCGGGCGCCGTGCCGCGGGCCACACGCGTCGGCGCCGCCGGCGGGCGGCCCGCGGCCCAGCCCTCCAGGGCCGCGGCCATCTGGCCGCGGCCCTCCGCGGCCACGGCCAGCCGCTCGGCGTGCGACGCCCGGCCCGTGTTGGCCGCGTAGGCGATCGCCTCGAGTTCGACGCCCGAGGGCAACGCGGGCAACGCCTCGGCGTAACGCCTGGCCAACGCCCCCAGGGCCGCGGGCGTCTTGGCCGACAGCGTCAGCCACCGCGGGCCCGCTACCGGCGGCCCGGCTGCTGGGGCCTCCGGCGCTTCTTCTAGCACCGCGTGCGCGTTGGTCCCGCCGAAGCCGAACGAGCTGACCCCCGCCCGACGCACCCGCCCCGCCCGGCGGGGCCAGGGCGTCAGCCGGCTGGGGACCTCGATCGGCTGCGTCCAGTCGATGTGCGGGCTGGGGCCGGTGGGGCCCTCGCCGCCCGGCTCCAGCAGCGGGTGCGGCGGCAGCTGCTCGTGGTACAGCGACAGGCACGCCTTGATCAGCCCCGCCACGCCCGCCGCGCCTTCGAGGTGGCCCAGGTTGGTCTTCGCCGTGCCTACACGCAGCGGCTCGTCACGCCCCCGGCCGAACACGGCGGCCAGCGCGCCCATCTCGGTCGGGTCGCCCAGCTCGGTCCCCGTGCCGTGCGCCTCGATGTAGTCGATGTCCCCCGGCGAGAGCCCGCTGGCGGCCAACGCCCCCCGGATCACCGCCTGCTGCGCCGGGCCGTTCGGGGCCGTCAGCCCGTTGCTCCGGCCGTCCTGGTTCACGCACGTCCCCCGCAGCACCCCGTACACCCGGTCCCCCGCCGCAAGCGCATCCCCCAGCCGACGCAGCAGCACCAGCCCGCAACCCTCGCCCCGCACAAAACCATCACCGCCACGGCAGAATGCCAGGCTGCGGCCTGTGGGCGAAAGCAT
>JBCCQL010000388.1:0-3659 GCA_039024355.1 Planctomycetota bacterium | reverse complement strand
GTGCCGGCTACCCACATCACACGGTAGAGCGGCACCTGCTTGTCGTCGACGCGGCAGAGGATCGACATGGCTTGCTTGGGAGTTGCGTTGGCTGAGCGGTGTAGAAAGCGTGGCGCCGGTTAGCTGTCTGGCCGGCTTTCCGACGCGGCGCCGAGTTCGGCCGACCGTGCCGCCGCCGCCGCCACGGCCTCGGCCACCGCGTGGCGGAGCCCGTGGCGCTCTAGCTCAGCGAGCCCGGCAGCGGTGGTGCCGCCGGGGCTGGTCACCTCGCCACGCAGCACCGCCGGGTGCCGGCCGGTCTGGAGCACCATCTGCCCCGCGCCGGCCACTGTGCTGGCGGCAAGGTCTGCCGCCACGGCGGCGGGCAGACCCGCGCGGACGCCGGCGTCGGCCAACGCCTCGACCACAGTGTACACGAACGCCGGCCCCGAGCCGGACACGCCCGTTACGGCGTCGAGCAGATTCTCGGGCGTCTGGTGCGCGGCGCCTACGGACCTCAGCAGCCGGCCCACGCGCTCGGCGTCGGCGGGCGTGGCGTGTTGGCCCAGGCTGTACGCGCTGGCGCCGCGGCCGATCAGGCAGGGCGTGTTGGGCATCACCCGCACCACGCGGGCCCCGGCCGGCAGCCCCGCGGCGATACGCCGGATCGGCACGCCGGCGGCAATCGACATGAACAGCGCGTCGGCAGGCGCCGCCGGGCCAATCTCTGCTAGCACGGCCGGCAGGTGCTGCGGCTTGACGGCCAGCACAATCAGCTCGGTGCCACGGGCCGCGTCGGCGTTGCTCGGCGGCGCCGCTTCCGGCGGCGGTGGGGTCTGGCCGATCGCCTCTCGGAAGGCCGCCAGGGCGTCGCCGCTGGGGTCGCTCGCCACGATCGATTCGCTGCGCAGCAGCCCCGCCGAGACGAATCCCTTGGCCAGGGCGGTGGCCATTTTGCCGGCGCCGATGAACGCGGTCGTTGGTTGGGGCATGCGGTTGCGTCGCGGTTCGGCGGCTCGCTCGCTTCGGGCGAACGCCACGTGGCGTGATCCAGGCTCGTGTGCCGGGCATGCTACGCAGCCGCGGGTGTCGCCACAATCGCGCTGGTTACGCCCGCGGCCGCGGCACGCCTGCCAGAGGTCGGTCTGGACGCGTCGCGCGACCGCTGCAAGACTCCGCGCATGCTCCAGCGGCGTGTCCAGAACGCACGCCCAGCCGGCCCACGGGAGGGCCGAATCGCCTCACGGAGGGAACCAACGGATGCAGAAACACCAAGCCCTGCTGGCCGCCTGCGCGGCGGTGACGTCCTTGTCTCTTGTTGCCGCGTGCCCCAGCGGCGCCCACGCCCAGCAGGCGACGCCCTGGGCGCCGCCCGCCGCGCAGCAGCCGAGCACGCAGGCGGCGCCCGCTGCGCCTTCGCCGGCCACGCCCTACCCGGCGCCCGGCATGCCCGCCGCACCCGAGGCCGATGGCGACGGCTGGCTGATGCGGAGCCCGTTTTTCAACGTCGGCTGGCCCGAAATCAAGATGCCCAAGCTGGCCTGGAAGCCGATGTGGGGGCCCTCCGAAGACGGGCAGCCCGGCTTCTTGGCGACACGCGTGGCAAAGGTGAAGGGCGCCGTCGCCGGCGCGGCGCAGCGTACACGCCTGGCCTGGAACAAGACGGTAGACCGCTTCAAGCTTTCTGGCGGCCAGCCCAGGGCGGGTGGTTCCGGGGCCGGCGAGCCTGGCTTCTTCGCGCGCCTGTTCACGCCCGAACCGCCGCGGGGCCCGCTGACCACCACCGAGTTCTTGGCCCAAGAGCGGCCCGGCGCCCAGCGGCGTTGACGCAGCGGCGTTGACTCAGCGGCTTTGAAGCTGAAACGGCGACACGCCGGGCCGCAGCGATGCGGCTTGCATGACGCCACGCCGGCGATTGCCCGGCGCCGGCGGCCGGCGTAGAACACGGGGCCCAAAGTCCCTCGCCGCCGCCAGCTACGCCGTGCCGCCATGAAGTCTTCCGACCTGCTCAGCCGCCTGCCCTCGGTGGGCGAACTGCTCAGCAACCCGCAAGTCAAATCGGTGGTGGACCGCCTCAGCGAGTCGGCCGCCACGCGGCGGGTGCGGGGCGTGCTGGACGAGCTCCGCGGCGAACTCACCAAACGCGCCGGCGACCTCCCTTCGCTGGGCGAGGTGATCGACCGGGTGACGCGGTACATCGCCCGCGACGACGGCTGGCGGTTGTCGGGCGCCATCAACGCCACCGGCCGGCTACGTGGCGGGCCGTGGGCCACGGCGCCGCTGGCCGATGCGGCGATCGACCGCATGCTGCTGCTGGCCAAAGACTTTGCCGCCGAGTCGTCCGCCGCAACCCACCCGGCCCACGCCGACGCCACGGCCGAGTTGCTGAAGCTCACCGGCGCCGAGGCGGCGATTGTGCTGCACGGCCGGCCCGCCGCGCTGGCGTTGTTGCTCGCCGAGCTGGCGCCGCGGCCGCCGCTCGTGATCGCCCGCGGCGAGGTAGGCGAAGTCGAGCCCGGCTGCCGGTTTACCGACCTCTGCAACGCGGCCGGGGCACGCCTGCACGAAGTCGGCTCGATTGATTCGGTGACGGTCGAGGACTACACGGCCGCGCTGGCGGCGGCGGCCCGCAGCGGAGGTGATTCGGCCGATGGCCAGCGCGAATCGAACGGCGGCGTGGTGATCCGCCTCGCTGCCGACTCGCCCGCCCCCGCGGAGCCCACGGCCCGGCCCTCCACCACGCAGCTGGCCCAGGCCGCGCACGCCCACGGCGCGCTGTTGGTGGAAGACTTGGCGTCGGGCCCGCTGGTAGACCTGCCAGCCGCGGCCGGCGGCGCCGGTGACCGGCCCGCGCCGGCGATCCAGGGGCTGCAAGCCACTTCGGCCGGCGCCGCCCTCGCCGCTGGCGCCGATCTGGTGCTGCTGCGTGGCGACGGCCTGGTTGGTGGGCCCGCCGTCTGCATCGTGCTGGGGCGGAGCGAGTTGATCGACCGCCTCGGCCGGCAGACGCTCGCCGCCGCCGTGCGGGCGGCCCCTTTTAGCGCTGCAGCGCTCGCGGCCACGCTCAAGCTGCTGAGCGACCCGGCCGAGGCGTTGCTGCAGACGCCGGTGCTGTCGCTGCTGTCGACGCCGCTCGACAACCTGCGCAACCGTGCCGAGCGGCTGGCGCCACAGATCGCGCAGTCGCCGCTGGTGGCCGCCGCCGAGGCGATGCCGCTGCCAGCCGGCTCGACCGCCGCGGCCGGCCTGCCGGTGCGGACCGACTCCTTTGCCATCGCCCTCACGCCCGCAGCTGGGTCAGCCCAAGAGATGGCCGATCGTCTCCGCAGCGGTTCACCCCGCGTCTGGGGGCGGGTCGAAGGCCAGCGGCTGCTGCTCGACATGCGGACGGTTTTTCCGCGGCAAGACCTGGCCTTGGTGGCTGCTTTCCCCGCCGAACCGGGCGCCAAAGACGATGGCGGTCAGGGCGGGGATGGCTGACCTGGCGGTTTGCGTCGTTTATGCTGAGCAGAGGCACAGCGGGGAGCTCCGGCTCCACGGCACTACCTTCACAGCGGCGAACCGCCATCACGCACCGTCACCCAGCCACGCACGCACCGCCCCGGTATCACGCCGGCGCCAGCAGTCCTGCCCGCCCTGTGCGGAGCGTGGGCGTGTGTTTGGCGGGATTGGTTGCTAGC
>JBCCQL010000387.1:0-3660 GCA_039024355.1 Planctomycetota bacterium | reverse complement strand
GTGCGGGACGAGAAGGTGAAGGTGCTGCAGGCGGTCAAGCCGCTGGCGGCCGACGAGATCCGCCGGTGCACGTTCCGCGGCCAGTACCGCGGCTACAACCGGCACGACGGCGTCGAGGCCACCAGCCGCACCGCGACGTTTACCGCGCTGAAGCTGTGCATCCACAACTGGCGTTGGCAGGGCGTGCCGTTCTACCTGCGGAGCGGCAAGGCGATGAGCTGCCGGACGACGCAGATCGTGATCCAGTTCCGCGAGCCGCCGCACATGCTGTTCGCCAACGGGCCGCGGGGTTCGGTGGATTCCAACCGGCTGGTGATCCAGGTGCAGCCCGCCGAGGGCATCCAGATGCACTTCCAGACCAAGGTGCCGGACCAGGGCATGAAGATGCGGCAGACGGACCTCGACTTCAACTACCAGCGGGAGTTCGCCGGCGCCAGCATGCCCGAGGCGTACGAGCGGCTGCTGCTGGACGCCCTGGAGGGCGACGCCAGCCTGTTCGCCCGCGCCGACGAGGTGGAGGCGGCGTGGGGCATTGTCGACCCCATCCTCGAAGCGTGGCGGGCCAGCGACAAGCCGACGCTCTTCGGCTACGACCCTGGGCTGTGGGGCCCCGAGGAGTGCAGCGAATGGATGCAGTCGCAGGGCAGGCAGTGGTTTGACATCTGCCCCGTGCTGCACTGACCGGCGCCGCTTCTGCCAACAGACGGAGGCCGCCGGTTGAGGCAGCGCCGCCCCATTTTCGATCAGCTCCGCGACGCGTTGCCGGTTGCGCGGTGGGGCTTCTACGAACTGCTGGTGGTGTTCGTCGTGGTCCTAGCAGCCGCCGCAGCGATCGGCGTGCAGGGCCTGCCGTGGGCGGCCGCGGCGGTCGTGCCGCTGGCCTTGGCGGGGGCGGCGGCATGGTTCTACCGCGACCCGCGGCGGAGCGTGCCGGACGACCCGGCCGTGTACCTGGCGCCGGCCGACGGCACGGTGGTCGCCATCGATTCGCTTGATGATAATGCCGACGAAGAGGAAAAAGGGCATCTCGACGGATGCGGCTTCTTCACCGGGCCGGCGGTGCGTGTCGGCATCTTCCTGTCGGTCTTCGACGTGCACATCAACCGCTGTCCGCACGCGGGGCGTGTCGCGAAGGTCGAGTACCGCCGTGGCGAGCACCGCGACGCCCGCTCGCCGGAGAGTGTGCAGCGGAACGAGTCGAACTGGATCGGCTTCGAGGACGAACGCGGTGGGCGTTTCGCCGTCCGGCAGGTCTCGGGCGCCGTCGCCCGGCGGATCGCCTGCGACCTGGCGCCGGGGCAGCCGGTGCGGGCCGGCGAGAAGTTCGGCATGATCAAGCTCGGCTCACGCACCGAGCTGACCCTGCCCGCCGGCGCCGAGGTCTTGTGCCGCGTGGGCGATAAGGTCCGTGGCGGCCAAACCGTGCTCGCCCGCGTGGCGGGGGGGCCGCTATGAGCATCCATAGCCTCGCTACGCATGTGCCGGCCGCCGTAACCCTGGGCAACCTGGTGTGCGGCCTGCTGGCCACGGCCGCTGCCGCGGGGTGCTTCGCGCCGGTTGCCGGTGCTGCGGCGGGCGCCCCGCCCGCGGGCGGTGGGCCGGAGTTGGCCGCGTGGCTGGTCGTTGCGGCGCTCTGCTTCGACGGGGTCGATGGCGCCGTGGCCCGCCGGCTGGGCGTCGACGGCGATTTTGGTGTGCGGCTCGACAGCCTGGCGGACATGGTCTCGTTCGGCGTGGCGCCGGCCGTGCTAATCGCCGCCGCGGCGCCCCTGCCCGCTGGGGCGCCGTGGGTCGTTGCAGCGGTGTACTCGTCTTGCGTGGCGGTGCGGCTCGCCCGCTACACCGGCGGCGCCGCGGCTAGGGGCTTTGTCGGCCTCCCCTGCCCCGCCGCCGCGCTCGCCGCCTGTGGCGTGTCGCTGGTCTTCCCCGGGTCGGCGTTGCCCGCGGCGTGTGGCCTGGTGCTGGGCGGTTTGATGGTGTCCCGCACGCCCTTCCCGCACCCGGCGTCGCTCGACCGCAAGTCGCTACGCGTGTGGGCCCTGGCGGTTGTGGCCGCGGCCGTGGTAGTCGCGTGGTCGCGTGGCCCGGGCGAGGCGATGCTTTGGCTCGCCATCGCGTACTTGGCGTGGGCGGCGATCGGCGTGGGCGTCAGGGCGGTAGGCGCTGCGAAGGGAAGCTAGACAATGGTGGCTGACGTAGAGCTAACGGACAAAACCGAAAGCCGGGGCAGGCGATCGGCGTTTCACGGCCGATTTCGCAGACATCGCCGCAAACGCCCGAGGTTTTGTTTGCACGCCCTTACCCAGCCAAGAGCACCCCTATGTTCACCGGACTTGTCCAGAGCCTGGCCGGAGTCACCGCCATCGAGCGTGAGGGCCCCGGCGTCCGCCTGACCATCGAGGACGGGCCCACCGCCACGCGCGCGGCCATCGGCGACAGCATCGCTGTGAACGGCTGCTGCCTGACGGTCGTCGGAGTCGACGGCGCCCGCGTGGCGTTCCAGGCGGGCGAAGAGACGCTCTCGCGCACCAACCTGGGCCAGCTCCGCCCCGGCGACCGCGTGAATCTTGAGACCTCGCTGCGTGTGGGCGACCAGCTCGGTGGGCATTACGTGACGGGCCACGTCGACGCACTGGGCACGGTAGACGACGTCCGGCAAGACGGCGAGTGGTCCAACTACTGGTTCCGCGTCCCGGCCGGCCTGACCCGGCAGATGGCGGGCAAGGGCTCGGTGGCTGTCGACGGCGTCAGCCTCACGCTGGTCGATGTCGAGGCGGAGCGGTTCAGCGTCGCCCTGATCCCGCACACGCTCTCGGCCACCACCATCGGGGCCCGCCGGGTGGGCGACCGCGTCAACATCGAGACCGACGTGCTCGCCAAGTACGTCGAGCGGCAGCTCCGCCCCGCGGATGAAACCTAAAGCCGCCCCGTCGGCACGCGGTCACAAGCCCGCCGCCAGCCCGTTGCCAGCCAGGCCCAACCGGCGCGTAGGCCAGCCAGAGTCAGCCAGCAGAACGCCCCCGCCCCACCCACGTGCCAATGGCCAAGCAGACCAAGTCCTACCTGATGCAGAAGCTCCGCGAGATCGGCGTAGAGCCGGCGTCGCGGCACGGGCAGAACTTCCTGATCGACCTGAACTTGGTCAAGCTCATCGCCAACTCCGCCGATCTCGGCCCGCGGGACGTGGTGCTCGAGGTGGGGACGGGCGTCGGCTCGCTCACGGCGCTGATGGCGCCGGCGGCCGGGCACGTGGTGACCGTCGAGATCGACGGCAACCTGTTCGAGTTGGCCAGCGAAGAGCTGCTGACGCTGGGCAACGTCACCATGCTGCGGCAGGACGCGCTGAAAAACAAAAACCGCTTCGCCCCGGAAGTGATGGAGGCCGTCGGCCGGGCGCTCGGCCAGGTCGAGGGCGCGAGGCTCAAGCTGGTGGCCAACCTGCCGTACAACGTGGCCACGCCCGTCATCTCCAACCTGCTGCTGTGCGAGCACACGCCGCACGCGATGGTCTGCACCATCCAGAAGGAGCTGGCCGATCGCCTGGTCGCCAAGCCGTGGTCCAAGGACTACGGCGCTCTTAGCGTGTGGGTGCAGAGCCAGTGCACGGCGGAGGTCGTCCGCGTGATGCCGCCCAAGGTGTTCTGGCCGGCGCCGAAGGTC
>JBCCQL010000386.1:0-3662 GCA_039024355.1 Planctomycetota bacterium | reverse complement strand
CGCGGGCGGCGGCGCACCGGCGGGCAGCACCGCCGCGCTGAGCACGCCCTGCACCTGCAGGCCGACCAGCCGCCCGCCGCCGGGGCCGCCGATCGTGGCGTCGGCGTCGATCGGGCCGTGCACCTGGGTGACGCCGGTCACGCTGTCGGTCACCGCCAGCGAGCCACCGCGGATGACCAGCGTCATCCGGGTAGAACCGCCGGCGTCGGCGCCCGGCCCGCCGGGGTCGCCCTCGCGGGTGAGCTCGGCGATGAGGTCTTCCAGGCTGCTGCCGCCCGGCCCGGCCACGGCGTACAACGCGGGCCGCGTGACGGTGATCACGCCCAGGTCCGCGGGCGAGGTGAGCAGCCGCCAGACGGAGCGGTCGGTGGTCGCCGCGTCGGCGTGCAGCACCAGGCGGCCGTCGGGCGCAGTGAGTGTGACTCCGGTGAGCGTCGTGGGCGAGAACCAGCCCAGCGAAGCGTCGGCCGCGGCCAGCGTGCCGGCCCCCGGCGGCAGGGCGCCCGCCAGGGCCGCGTCGCGCAGCGGCGTGTGGCCGATGATCGCCGGCGCCAGCATGCCGGCGATGAGCAGCCCGCCCAGCGTGAGCAGGAACCAACGCGCCACGCGGTCGCGCCGGTGGGTCCGTTTGCGAGCGACTGCCTCGGCCATGCCACGCTCCTGAGATCGCCCGCCGCGGAAGGGGCCGCGGGGTGCGGCGGGCGGTAAGAGTCTACGGCGGGCGGCGCGGCGCCACCTACGCCACTTTCGCGGCGGCGTTGGGGGCGGACGAGCCGCGGCGGGCGGCGACGCTAGCGTTAGATCTGCAAGAACGCTTGGCTGAGGTACCGCTTGAGCCGCTGCCAGAGCGTGCGGTCTTCGATGTGGATCTTCGCCGTGCCGGTCAGCCCCACCCGCAGCAGGCTGTGGGCCCGCCGCTGCGCGTCGGACATGGCCGCCGGGTCCGCGGGCGGGACGAACGGCACCGTAGCCTCGACAAACGGGGCGAGCGACTCCGGCACGCCACGCTCGGTCATCTGCGTGGGCACCTCCCCGCCGTTCAGGCTCGACAGGCGGGGCGGCGTCTGCCGCTCGGTGCTGCGGGCCTTCTCTTCTAGCCGGCCGGTGTAGCGGAGCGTGGCCGACTGGTCCAGCAGCACCTCGACCCGCTGGCCCTCGTTGACGAAGTTGTTGTCCGACGCCGGGATCGCCAGCCGGGCCTCGTAGTGCCCCGACGGGCCGATCATGCAGAACGGCATCGGCTCGAGCGTGGCGTACAGGTTCTTTTCGTCCAGCGGCGTGCCGCTCCAGGTCTTCAGGCTGCGGTCGTCCGGCGGCGGGTTCTGCTGCACCGGCGGCGGGATCACCGTGCCGGCGATCGGCGCCCGCAGCACCAGCCGCTCGGCGTCTTCACGCTGCTGGGCCAGCTGCTCCTGGGTGGCCTGCAGCAGCTCGGTGATCTGCACCAGCTGGTCGTCGGCGCCGCGGACCGTGGAGCTCTGGTCGCTCAGGTCGGCCAGCTGCGCACGGTACTCGGCGATCTGCGTCTGCAGGCGGGCGATCTTGAGGTCCATGTCGAGGTTCTCGAGCCGCGCCAGCTCTTGGCCGGCGGCGACCACGTCGCCCGGCTTGACCAGCACCCGGGTCAGCACGCCCGGCGCCTTGACGTACACGGTCTCCGCCCCGCGGGGCTGGATCACCACCGGGCACTGCACGGTGGTAGGCAGCGGCAGCTGCACCACGGCCACCAGCGCGGCCACCACCACGGCGGCCGTGGCGTACATGCGTAGGCGTTTCACTTTGGCGAGCCTCCCGGGCACCTTCAGGAACTTGTACAGCTTCCACAGCGGCTGCCCCAGCAGCCCCCACAACGCCGACAGCGCGATGATCTGCCCGATGATCTTCAGCCCGAGCGGCTCGAGCACGTAGTTCAGGAACCAGACGATCGAGAAGACCAAGAACCACCGGTACACGGCCGACGCGAGGGCGAACGCGTAGAAGAAGCCGTGGTTGCGCTTGGGCATGAAGGGGTCGTCCGGCTCTTCCAGGCCCAGGCAGTAGCGGCCCAGCCGGCGGGAGAGCAGCTGCGTGGCCTTCTGGCGGAGGTTGGGGATCTCCACCAGGTCGCTCAGGATGTAGTACCCGTCGAACCGCATCAGCGGGTTGGCGTTGACCAGCAGCGTGCTCACCGAGCTGATGAACATGACGTTCAGGCACAGGTAGTACTGCAGCGTGCCGGGCACGCTGAACCACCAGACCCAGGTGCAGAGGGAGGCCAGCACCACCTCGACGTACATGCCCGCGGCGCCGATCGCCATGCGGTGCCACCGGTTGGGCAGCATCCACGAGTCGCTCACGTTGCAGTACAGGCACGGCGTGAGGATCAGGACGAGGACGCCCATCTCGTGGCACTCGCCGCCGAAGTGCTTGCACGCCAGCCCGTGGCCGAACTCGTGCAGGACCTTGGTGACCGCCAGCACGGCGCCCAGCAGCAGCCAGTTCTGCACGGAGAAGAACGTGCCGAACGACGGCAGGTGCGCCTGGAACACGTCGAAGTTCACCAGCACCAGCGCCGCCGCCGACGCGGCCAGCAGGCAGCAGAAGACCAGCGCCGGCACGCTGAAGAACCACCGCACCGGCGGCAGGGCGTACAGGGCCGTGAGCAGCCGCTCCGGGTCGACGCCCTTGAAGCGGATGGCCAGCACGTTCGAGAGCCTGCCCAGGCGTTCTTTGCGGACACGCTGGTCGCGCCGCCGCTTGAGCTGCTCGCCCTGCCCGCCCGCGTCGGCGATCACCAGCCCGCTGCGGTGCAGCGTGCCGATGAACTGCTGCAGCTCCTCGGTGCGGATGGTCTGGGGCGGGAACTCGCGCTCGAACTGCTCGGCGATCTCGTCCAGGCTCGACTCGCCGTCGAGCATCTGCAGGATGGCGAACTCTTCTTCCTCGAAGCGGTAGTACTGCAGCGCCACCGGGTCCTTGACCACCCAGTAGGCCCGCCCCTGGTACCGCTGCCGCCGCGCACGCAGGTCGGGCCGCACCCGGATAGGCAGCCGCCGCGAGGAGCTGGAGACCAAGCTTTGGGCGAGGGTGGACAAGGGAAAAGGGGGTCGGAGGGAGTGGGGCGGGGGTCGGGGGGAGTGGGGCGGGGGTCGAGGGGAGTGTTGTGAGCCGTCCTGTTTATGGCTGTGACGTCAATCGAGAGCGAAGGAACTTTTGGAGATTCGTAAGCATGCGACTCGCGATGTCGCATTGCTTCATGGCCGACTCAAAGTCATGCCCGTGCAGATAGCCTAACTCTTTCGAGAAAATGAGCTGGGTTTCCAGCTCAGCGAGAGACCCGCTAGCGATCGATAGGTGACGCAGCTAGTCCCTGGTCGAGTCGCGTGCGTGCCCCTCGGCAATGTTCGAAGCGATCGACACGGAGCAACGCCGCATCTGGCTCGTGAGACCGTAACGCTCTTCGTCAGGAAGCGAGGACGTTAACCGGTAGACCTGCAAACCGAGCCCAATGGCCAACTGCCATACCTCGAGATCGCGATAGCTACTGACGCCTGGCACGAACACGCCCCCTGGGCCCCAAACCCAACACCCGCAGGGCGGGGCTTCCCCCCCGGCGCCCCCCGGGGGCCGGGGGGCAGCCCCGGCCCCGCCGGAGCCGGGGGGCGCGCGGGGGGGGGCCGGGG
>JBCCQL010000385.1:0-3678 GCA_039024355.1 Planctomycetota bacterium | reverse complement strand
GTTCGCGGTCACCAGCGGCGCCGATGGGCTGATCGGCTTCATCGACGCGCTGCAGCAGAACAACATCGCCAAGATCCTCGCCGAGCCGAACATCGTCGCCGTGAGCGGCCGCCCGGCTCAGTTCAACGAGGGGGGCGAGATCCCCATCCTCATCCCGCAGGGGCTGGGGCAGATCTCGGTCGAGTACAAGCCCTTCGGCACGCAGGTCGACTTCCTGCCTATCGTGCTGGGCAACGGCAACATCCGGCTTGAGGTGCGGCCGCGCGTCAGCGACCTCGACCCGTCGAACGGCGTCACGATCGACAACGTTTCGGTGCCCGCGCTGACGGTCCGCGAGGTCGATACCGCCGTCGAGATGAAGGCGGGGCAGACGTTCGCCCTGGCCGGATTGATCCAGCGGCGCACGGAGTCGGTCAACCGCGGGCTGCCTTTCTTGAGCGACGTGCCGGTGATCGGCGCGCCGTTCCGCCGCGTGCAGGAAGAGGTCAACGAGATCGAGCTGCTGATCTTGGTGACGCCCGAGTTCGTCGACGCCATGGAGCCGCACGAGGCGCCGCACTGCTACCCAGGCGCGGGCACGATGTCGCCCGACAACCACGAGCTGTACTGGGGCGGCCACATCGAGGTGCCCAACCGCTGCAACGGCTGCAACCCGTGCGAGTGCGTTCCCACGCACGGCCACGAGCCGTGCTGCCCCGGCGGCGGGCTTGGCGTCGACCACTCGGCCGGCGGCTACTGCGGCAGCGGCTACGACGACGCCATGATGCAGCCGGCCGGCCCCGAGGGATTTGTGCCGACGCCCCTGCAATTCCCGCCGCACGGCGGCCCGGCCCCGTCACCGGCGCCCAATGGCGCGCCGGTAGAAATGACGCCGCTGCCCCTGCCTACTGGTCCGGCGGGCGGGCAAAACGTGCCGGCGGCTCTGTCCAGCGGGCCCGCAGCTGGGATGCTGCCCTCGCCGGCGGCAGGCCTGCCACGCGGCGCCGGAGTACCCGGCCGCACGGTCGGGGCGCCGTTGCCGCCGGGCGCCCGCGCCGCACAAGCGGCCCGAGGGCCCGCGGCCGCCAACGCGGGGGCGCCATCAAACGGGGCGCCCCAAGGGCCCGCCATGGGCCAGTACCCGCGTCCCGCCGCCACCCGCAACTACACCGCTGCACGCCAGCCCAACTACCGGCGTGGGCCCACCAAGCCCTACAACCCGCCACGTGCCGCCGACAGGCCCGCGGGCCCAGACGGCTTGATTGGCCCGGTTGGGTACGACCCCGAGTGACGGCGCCGCGGGGCGGGCACTGCGAATCCATTCGTGTGCTACGTTCTGGTAGCCGCGCGGAAGGCCGATAATCCGAATCTGCCGACCGCGCACCCTCCCCACCGCGGCCCCGCTCATGCCAAACCTCCTCCGACTCGCCATTGTCGACCCGAACGACGCAACGCGAGAAGCGTTGAAGTCGGCGTTGCTCGGTCTGGAGACGGTGTGGCTCGAGGCGGAGTGCTCCCGCTACGCGTTCTTCAAAGACGTTGTCGAGCAGACGACGCCCGACGTAGCGTTTGTCTCCATGGACGACGACCCCACGCAGGCGGTCGCCCTGGTCGAGCAGCTGGCGCGAGAGAAACCCGACGTATCGCTGCTGGTGGCCAGCAGCTCGACCGACGGCAACCTCATCCTGCAGATCATGCGGGCGGGGGCCAAAGAGTTCTTGACCCAACCGCTGAAGCCCGAGGACCTGGCGGCCGCCCTCCAGCGGGTCGCGCGGGTCAAGTTCGGCGAGACCGGCGGCTCGAGCCGCGGTTGCAAAGTGATTGCCGTGGCGGGCGCCACGGGCGGCGTCGGTTCGACCAGCACGGCGGTGAACCTGGGCTGCGCATTGGCGGCGGACCCGGCCAACTCGGTTGTGCTGGTCGACCTCGACCTCGCGCTGGGCGACGCCGACGTCTTCCTCGACACTATCCCCGAGTACACGCTGACGGACGTCTCGCAGAACGTCACGCGGCTAGACTTCACGCTGCTCAAGCGGTCGCTCACCAAGCACGCAACGGGCCTTTACCTGCTGCCGCGGCCCGTAGCGCTCGAGGACGCCCAGCTGGTTACCGCAGAAGACCTGCAGCGTGTGATCGGCCTGCTCAAGGCCACGTTCACGCACCTGATTATCGACACCTCGAAGGCCTACACCGAGGCCGACATGCTGGCCATGCGGCTTGCGGAAGAGGTGCTGATGGTCACGCAGCTGGACCTGCCCTGCCTGCGCAACGTGGTGCGGCTGATCATGTCGTTCGAGCAGCTCGGCGAGCTGCACGACAAGGTCAAGATCATCGTCAACCGGGCGGGCCAGGGCGGGTCGTCCATCAGCATCAAGAAGGCCGAGGAGACGCTCGGCAAGCCCGTCTACTGGCAGATCCCCAACGACTTCAAGACGATGATCGAGGTCCGCAACAACGGCGTGCCGCTGCTGCAGCAGGCGCCGAAGGCCGCGATCACACAGTCGGTCACCCAGCTGGCCGCCGCCCTGTCCGGGTCGTCGGTGGGCGTCACGCCGGCCGACATCGCCGGCAAGAGCCGCAGCTGGCTCGGCCTGTTCGGCGCCGCCAAGAAGCCCGCCGACAGCACCGAAACGCCGGCCGGCTGAGGCGTGGCGGTTTGACCGGGCTCTGCTGAGCCGTTAGTCCCCGCTCCGCAGGATCTTCTCCATCGCTTTGCCCCGGGCCAGCTCGTCGACCAGCTTGTCGAGGTACCGGCACTGCCGGATCAGCGGGTTTTCTAGCTCCTCGACGCGGTAGCCGCAGACAACGCCGGTGATCAGGTGGGCGTTGGGGTTGAGCGTGCAGCCGGCGAAGAACGCGTCGAAGGTGGTCTTGTCGTCGATCAGCTTCGTTATCTGCGCGTCGTCGTAGCCCGTGAGCCACGTGATGACCTCGTGCAGCTCGGCCCGCGTGCGGCCCTTCTTTTCCACCTTCGTGACGTAATGCGGGTAGACCGACGCGAAGGTCATCTTCGCGATCCGCTCCTCGGTCCCGGGCGGCGGGGTTTTCATCGGGCAGTCTCTCCGGCGTGGCGGGTGCGCTGTTTCCCTTGCCCGCCAAGGTAGCGGAACGCAGCGCTGCGTTCACGCCCGCGCAACCGGCACGACCGGCAACGCCCGGCCGCGCCCGCCCGGCCGGTTCTTCCGGCGTGCGTGTCGCTGCGAGCTACGTTTCACCAGACACGGGCGCCCCGACCGGGGCCCCGCGTGCCCGCGTACGCTTTCTTCGGTCTTGCCGAGCAACCACGCACCAGCCACCACCGCCCTCGCCATGACCAAGATCCCCACCGGACCGGCCGCCCTCTCGCAGAAGGAAAAAGAGGCCGAGTTCGAGAACATCAAGCGGCGGATCCACACCAAGCTGGTGGACAAGCTCGACTTGTCGCGCGTCGGCGAGCTGGAGGGCGACGTCCTCCGCCGCGAGATCCGCCTGGTGGTCGAGCACCTGTGCGACACCGAAAACACCTACCTCAACCGGAACGAACGCGACCGGCTGATCGAGGAGGTGCTGGACGAAACCTTCGGCCTCGGCCCGCTGGAGCTGCTGCTGAAGGACCCGTCGATCTCCGAGATCATGATCAACGGCCCGAAGCACGTCTTTGTGGAGAAGAGCGGCAAGCTGGTGCTCACCAGCGTCGTGTTCCGCGACGACAAGCACCTG
>JBCCQL010000384.1:0-3687 GCA_039024355.1 Planctomycetota bacterium | reverse complement strand
GGCGAGAACCAGACGTTCCAGGGCCCCGAGGCGTACGTCCGCTCGCGGGGCGTTGAGCTGACGATTGTCGACGACCAAGAGTGCATCGACTTGATGCGGCAGTTCATCGGCGCCCACCCCGAGCTGTGGCACGAAGACATTGGCGTCGACTGACGAACCGACCCGCGTAGCCGGCCGCGGCCCGTCACAGCCGGCAGGCGGGGCTGCCCGTGCAGAAGCGTTTGTACCGCGTCAGCCCGCTGCCGCGGCTCACACGCAGATCCACCAGCGAGCCGCACTTGGGGCAGAACTCGGGCTCGTCGTCGTCGAGCTTGCCGGACTCGGCTTTCCCCTGGCAAGCCGTACATCGTTTTGTCCCGGGCACGAACTCGAGCCGCTCCGGGTCGATCGCTTGGCGGCAAACCTCGCACAACACAGCGGCCTGCCAATCGCCGTCGGGCCAATCCTCATCGCCGGCGGCGCCGCCGGTGAGCGGCTCGTCCGCTTCTCGCAGCGTAAGCCCGATACGCTTGCAGCCGGGGCACGTCATGCGGGCCGAAGACTCGCGTGCGAGCTCGAGCACCAAGTCCTCCGGCGGGTCTTTGTCGCGACGCAGCAGGCCGATCAGCCGCAGCCGCGTGGCCAGCTCTGACGGGCCTACAAGAGTCCGCCAGCTGCACTCTCGGCAGACGAGGGCTTTGGTGAACATGGCGTGCGGCTCTCGATCCGTCCCTAGTCGGCGGCCCCAGTTTGCGGCCCCAGTTTGCGGCCTTATCTGCGGCCTAGTCGGCGGCGACCACGCGGTTGAACCGCAGCGTCACCTCGCCGTCCACCACACGCCGCACGCCCTCAAGCAGGCACTGGGGCTCGTTGTCTTGCTCGCCACGCCGGCGGACCTCTTCCAGCGGCGTGCCCGGCGCCACGGTGAACGCGGACTGGTTGATGATCTGGTTGCCCTCGTCCAGCTCCGGCACGATGAAGTGGCACGTCGCCCCGTAGGTGAGCATCCGGCTGGCGTGGGCGTCGTCGTACGGGCGTATGCCCGGGAAGCTGGGCAGCAGGCCGTGGTGCAGGTTGATGATGCGGCCGCCGGCGTACTTCCAGCAGCTGGAGGCCGGCAGCACCCGCATGTACCGGGCCAGCACCACGTAGTCCACGGCGTATCGGTCGCAGATGTCCAGCAGCCGGTCGTCGTCCGGCGTGCCGTCGCCCCGGCCGATCGATTCCCACGGCACGCCGAACTGCTCGGCCAGGCCGCGGCACTTCTGCCGGTTGGAGATCATGACGCTCGCCTCGGCCCGCAAGGCGCCGTCGCGGATCGCCCGCAGCACCGCGAGCGGCGTCTCCGGGCGGTAGGTGCAGCAGAGGGCGACGCGCGGCCGGCGGCCCTCCAGCCGCGGCAGGTCGGGGCTCCACGTCCGCACGCTCAGGCGGGTCTCGCGGCTGACGTCGGCCATTGCCTGCCGCAGCTCGGCCAGCTTGCCCTCCTCCAGCGTGATGCGGGTGAGCATCGAGAAGACCGCCTCGCGGTCGTGGTCGTACATCTGGATCTCGGCGACGCTCGCGCCCAGGCGTGTCACCGTGTGTACGATCGGGTCGGCCAGGCCGCGGTTGTCGGGGCCGACGGCGGTGATGATCAGCTGCACGCGTTTGTTCCTGATCGATTCGGCACGCCGACGCATCGGCGGAGCTGCCCCACGCTGCCTTCATAACCTACGCCACACACCAGGGCCGGGTAACCTCAGCCGGCGGCCGGCGGCGATGTCAGCGGGGTTATGGCAGCCCCCGTATTATTTGGCGACGAGAGTACGAGATCCGCCCCGGCGAATCGCTGCTCTGCTAGCAACCGCGCCCGCAACTCTTCTGCGTCCGCCTGGCCGCGGCACAGGGCGAAAACGGTAGGCCCCCACGAACTCTGCCCACTGCCGGCGTAGCCCCAGGCTTGCAGAGTGCGCACCAGGCCGGCGATCGCCGGGCTGGCAAACGGCCCGCCCTGCACCGACGCGAAGCAGCCGCCCGCGACCAGGCCGTACTCGCCGGCGGCCGCCGCGAAGCGTTCGTAATCCTCTGCCGCGATCGCCGGCGCCATCTCGTCGGTCGCCAACCGGCGTAGCCGCTGCGTGGTCGCCGGCGGGATTGGCGGCAGCGTGGCGAAGGCTTCTTTTTCCACCCGCCCGGAGAGGCCGGCCGCCGCGCCTTGGCTGATCAGCACAAACCGCCATGCCTCGGGCAGCGGCAACCGCTGCTCGATCTGCCCCAGCGCGGCGCCCGGCGTGTGGCCGCCGTCGAGCAGCCAGCCGCCCCGCTCGAACCCGTGCACGCCGATCGCCGAGCGGAGGCCACGACCGACCAACGCCGCCAGCCGCCCGGCCGGCATCGGCAGACCTGCCGCGGCGCCCGGCGTTCGGTTGCGCACGGCGGCGACGCCCGCCGCCACGGCCATGCCCAGCTGCGTGCCTAGGCCCAGCCCCGCGTGCTCGGGCGGGGCGGACTCTACCCGCACGCGGCAGGCGGGCTGCTCCAACCCCAGGCCGGCGGCCGCTTGCTGGGCGAACGCAAGCGCCCGCTTGGCGTGCGGCCCCTCGGCCGACGAGCGGTCCGCTGCTTCGCACACGAGCGCCAGCCCCGGCCGATCGATCATCACGCCGACGCCGCCGAACGCCCGCAGTGAGTCCGCAAAGGCGTACAGCCCAAAGTGCAGCCGGCTGGGGGCAGCAACGCGGACCCGAGCCCGCGCCGCACGTTGGCCGCCCGCGGCGCCGCTCGGCGTTGGTAGGGCGTCGGGCATTCAGGCGGTTGGCGTCTGGCCGGCGTAGAAGCGGCGGACATGCTCGGCGACAAACGCGTACGCCCGCCGCTCGCGTGGCCCGCCCGTCTTGCGGACCGGCGTTTCGAGCCGCCGCAGCTGGTCCTGTACGTCCATCGCCGGCAGCATCGTCAGCCGCGTGGCGAGGATGGTGGCCTCGATCACGGCGTGCATAGCCCGATTGAAGCCGACAAAATCCCGCAGCCGGCCATCGCCCGCGGCGCGGCAGAGGAACCCAGACCGCTCGCTGGAGAGGTCGCTCGCCTCGACAACCAGCCGCCACCAGCGGCACGCGTCGACCAAGAAGCGGCCGTCGCCGCCGGGCGTTGGCGCCAGCCGCGGCTGCTCATCCAGCGCGTTGAGCGCCGAGCGGGCGATCAGCTCGACGTCGTCGGTGACGTGCAGCACGCACCGGCCCGTCCGCCGCAAGTTGCTGTGCGTCGCCGAGCCGCGGTACGGCCGCAGCAGGAACCGGGTGAAGCGCTCGTCGACGATCGGCCCCATCGGCGCGATGTTGGTCGTGCCATCCGGGTTGGCGGTGGTGACGACGCACTCCAGCAGCCGGCCCGCTTCGAGCGAAGGCGCCGCCGCCATCGTTTGCGGGTCGCACGCCGGGGGTGCGTCGCCGCGCTGCGCGTCGGTAGTCCTGTCAGTGGGGCTCTCAGGCATGGCGGCTAGGCGCGTCCCGCCGCCGGTTGAAGCCCGACGCCGGCCGCCCGTGGCGGGCAGCAGGCGGCGGCCAGGGTTTCTGTCAGCCGTGGCCGGCGGGCGATCCGCAAGAAGTTTTGCAGCAGCGTCAGGCCGCCCTCGGTCAGCACGCTCTCGGGGTGGAACTGCAGGCCCACCACGGGCAGCGTGGCGTGACGCACCGCCATGATCTGCCCGTCGTCGGTGGTGGCCGT
>JBCCQL010000383.1:0-3712 GCA_039024355.1 Planctomycetota bacterium | reverse complement strand
GTGCTGTCCGCCATCCAAGCGCAAACCAGCGTTGAACTGCCAGCGTGGGTTAGTCGGCGCTGCTTCTGCCCGCCCGACATCTGGTGCGGGTAGCTGTCGACACGCGACGCGGGGTCGGGGATGCCGACTTCGTCGAGCAGCTCGATAGCCCGCCGGCGGGCGTCGGCCTGCGAGAGCCCCTCGTGCAGCACCAGCGCCTCGGCGATCTGGCTGCCGACGGTGAACACCGGGTTCAGCGACGTCATGGGCTCCTGGAAGATCATGCTGATGTCGGCGCCGCGGATGCGGCGCATGTCGGGCTCGGGCAGCCGGACGAGGTCCCGCCCCAGGAAGGCGATGCTGCCGGACTCGACCCGCGCCGACGAGGCCAGCAGCCGCATGATCGACAGCGACGTGACGCTCTTGCCGGAGCCGCTCTCGCCGACGATGCCCAGCGTCTTGCCCGGCTCGACGCGGAGGGACACGTCGTCCACGGCCCGCACGGTGCCCTCCTCGCCGTGGAAGTAGGTGCGGAGGTTCTGGATGTCGATGACGGCGTCGGGCATGGCGGCGGCGGGTTCTGGGTCGCGGGCGGCGGGCGGGCAGTCGACGGGGCGGGGCGGGCCAAACACCCAGCGCCAACCCCCACCATACCGGACGGGACCGGCCGCTGCCCACGGCGCCGAAGCGGCGAAGGCCGGCGGCGGGCTGCCGCCGCAGAAACTGCCGCCAAGCGAGGCGGCGCAACGCCCGAGCGTCACGCGGCTCGCTCTTGCCCGCGAGTTTACGCGAATCACGTGAATGCGAGCGGCACGCACCCATCGCCGAGCCGACCGACACCAGCCACGCAGCCTGCTGGTGCGTTCACCCGGTGATTCGCGTCGCTCGCATCATTCGCAGGCATTCTCACCGTCGGCGACCTACAGCGGATGTTGAACTGGTGTAGCCATCTCGCCATCCGCTGTAGCCGTGTCAAAGCTCACCCACAGCGCAGGCATCCGCCCGATCCCCAGCGATCCCCCCATCTCCCTACCGTCCGTCTGGCCTTTCCTTCTTGGCCTCGCCCACTCTCACGGCAGCACCGGCGGCCGGCCCCGCTCACTCAACGACGTAGCGAAAATCGCTGAAGTAGATGTCGTCGATCTTCAGGACGGGCATCGTCCGCCGCAGTCGCACCATCACCCGCCGGCGGAAGAGCCGCAGCCGCGGGTCTTGGAAGTCGTTGGGGTGCGACAACCGGACGGCCGTCACCACCTGGTCGCGGACCCGGCGGCGGCGGTTCTCTAGCAGCTTCTCGAAGCGGTCTGCCTCGTCCCCGGCCACGCGGGCGTGCATGGTGAACGTGAGCTTGATTTTCGACCCCTCCACCGCCCGGGTGTGCTTGAAGAGGTACATGCCTAAGCCGAAGCCGACGGGCTTGGCCTCTTCCTCCGCGGGCTCGCCCTTCTTGCCGGTCTGGCCCTTCTTGCCGGGCGTGCTCTTCTTGCCGGGCGTGGCTTGGTTGGCGGGCGTGGCCTGGTTGGCGGCTTGGTCGCCGGCCGTGGCCTGCGCGTCCACACGCGCTACGCCCGGGCCAACGGCTACCAGCACGGCGGCCGCCGCCAAGCACACACGGGCGGCACAACAGGGGCACGCAATCATCCGCATGGGTCTTCCGCTCGGGTTGCTAGGCGGCCGGCATAGTCAAAGCGGCTCGGTAAAAACATCGGTCACCAGCACGCGTTTCAGCACCACGCTCTCGAACAACGGCTGCGCGGCGTCCAAGATCCGCGAGCGGAGGGTCGACAGCTGCGGGTCCAGCAGGTCCTCCAGCGACGAGTTCCGGCAGACCCGGATCACCCGGTCCCGCAGCTGGCCCTCGTTCCGCTCGAACAGCCGGGCGGTGTCGTCCTCTTGGCCCGGCTTGACCAAGCCGTGCAGGGCGAACTTGATCTGGATCAGGTTGGTGCGGACCATCTCGCCCGCCTCGTCCAGGCGGATCACCGGCACGGGGATCGAATAGCGGCCGAGCGGCGTCTCGACCAGCGACTCGCGGAGCTGCAGCTGCTCGAACCGCTCGTAGTCGTGCAGCGCCTCCCCGCTGCCGCAGCCGGTTACGCCGCTCACAAAGAGCAGGCCGCACACGGCAACGCACGCGGCCGCGGCGGCGGCGGGCGGGCAGAAACCCGGCGGCGTATCGTCTAGACATCTGCGAGGCATACGCAAGTGTAGGCCGCCGCACGGCGGGCGATTGTGACCTAGGCTTGGGTGTCGCCGCCTGCACACGCCCGCCGCACCGTCGCCACACGTGTACAGGTCCTGCGGGCTGCGACGCCTTTTCTGCTCCTCCTCCCGCTCTTCGCAACCGTGCACACCCCGGGCGCCGGCGCCGTGTACCGGCGCCGCGATCACCGTGCGGACACACACGCCTGAACAACCCGCCCCGCACTCCACCCCGCCGCGCACGCCGCACGCGAGCCTGGCCATCATCGCGGTGCTGCTCGCGGCGGCCAGCGGCTGCTATAATGGCGACGCCCTGGTCGACCGCGTCCGCAACGACGCGCTGCGGCACCGCCTGGAAGAGATCGACCTGGGCCGCTACTCGATCACCATGCCGCAAGACATGGAGACCAGCGAGACGGTCGAGGTCGAGATGCACCTGTTCGGCTCGATCGCGCGGTACAAGCAGAAGGCGGTCGATGAGCTGCTGGACGCCGACCAGCCGATGCTCCGCCACCGGGCAGTGATGGCCGTCCGCACGTCGGGGCCCGAAGACTTTACGGACCCGGACCTGACCGACCTGCGTGGCCGGCTGCTCGAGGCGGTCAACGGCATGCTAGAGGAGCCGGCCGTGCAGAGCGTGGGCTTCCGTGAGATCCGCTTCGTACGCCGCTAGTGGTGGGGCGTGCCAGCGCGTGGCGGGGCGTACGGGCGGCTCGCGTGGGGCGGGCCAGCGCGGTCATAATGCGGCGGCCGGCGCCATGACCGGCACACGCACCGCCCCCCCGCACCAACCCCTACGCACTGGGCCCACCGTGTCTGCCGCCACGCCCGCCGGCGAAGACCTCTTCGCCCTGATCGAAGCCAACTGGGACTCCGGCGCCGACGCCGGCGCCCTCCTCGACGCGCTCGCTGCCGAGCTCCGCGCCCGGCAGATGTGGCACGAGCTGCTGGAGGTGCGGCTGACCCAGGCGCGGCTCGCGCACGGCCTGGCTGTGGACGCCACGACCGAAGACGCCCCGCCCGACACACGCCGGCGGCTCGAGCAGCAGTACGCCGACGCCTGCGAAGAGGCGGGCCGCGGCCTGCTGGCCGCCCGGGCGTGGCGCGACGCCTGGTTCTACCTGAACACAGCCGGCAGGCCCGGCGTGATGCGCGCGGCGCTCGAGGCGATCGACCTCGACGCAGAGCTCAACCGCCTGCCAGCGGAAACCAGCGGCGACGAACCCACGCCGCACGGCGGGCCCGATGCGCGGAGCCAGCCCGACGCCCGCAGCCAGCTGGTCGAGGAGCTGATCGAGGTGGCGCTGCACGAGCGGGCCGCCCCGGCCGCCGGCTACCGCTGGATGCTGTCGCACTACGGCACGTGCAACTCGGTGACGGCGATCGAGGGACTCGGCCCGCACCTGGCCGTGGAAGACCTGGCCGAGTGCGCAGCCGTGCTGGCGGAGCACCTGCACGGCGAGCTGCTGGCGAGCGTCGCCGCCCACGTCGCCAGCCAAGAGTCGCCGGGCGCCGTCGCCGACGAGCTGCT
>JBCCQL010000382.1:0-3713 GCA_039024355.1 Planctomycetota bacterium | reverse complement strand
CGCGTGGCGACCGACGTAATCGAGGTCCGCGAGGGCCGCGTCGTGGCCTACCCTGCCAGCTACACGGACTACGTTTACCGCGTGCAGCAAGAGATCGACGCCGGCCTCCGCAGCGAGGGCGCCGCCGGGGCCGGGGACGACGCGGCTGGGGGTGGGGCGAAGTCCAAGGGGCGTGCGGGGCGCGACGCGCAGAAGCGGCTCAAGAGCGTCGAGCGGAAGATCGCCAAGCTCGACGACGAGAAGAAGGGCATCACCGGCCAGCTAGCCAGCATCACCGACGCCGCCGAGGCGGTGCGGCTGCAGCAGCAACTCGACGAGCTGACGCCGCAGATCGAACAGCTAGAAGCGGAGTGGATGGAGCTGTACGAGGAGGTCGAGGCGTAGCGGCCGCACAGCCCGACCGCGGCGTTATGGCTTGGTGGCCGCTCACTTGGCGGCGGCCTGCTTCGTGGCCTCGACGCCTTGCCTAACCAGCCGCTCTAGGTACTCCGAGTAGACGGTGATCGACCGCTGCGACCGGTTCCAGGCCGCCCCGCCACGGCCGGTGCGGAACTGGATGGTGATCTGCGAGTGCCAGTCGAACGCCTCGATCGCGTTCGTGAATTCTTCCACCACCGGTGAGCGGTAGAAGCGGTCGATCAGTGCGTTGCCGTCGTCCTTGGTCAGCCGCCACTCGGCGGACGCTTCCCCCTCTGGCATCCGCAGCGGCCGGAGCAGCCGGCGCCACGAGCGGTGGATTTCGGCGCCGTAGTCCGCGGACGACCGCTGATCCCGCGTGCTCATGCCGATGCTCTGGGCGATGGGGCGGTACTTGTCCGGGTCGGCGGCGACGGCCAGGGCGGCGATCTGGTACGCCCGGCGGGCGTCGTTGTTGTGCTCGCCCCGCACCTCCCACCGGGGCCGCGGCACTTCCGCCGCTTCAATCGTGAGCGAAGTCACCCGCGCCTGCACCACCGCCGGCGCCCGCTCCGGCATGTGCTGCGTCAGGTAGTGGGTGGCGAAGGCGTCAGCCAGCGTCTCTTCGTTGCCCAGCACCGGCAGGTCGAACTCCCGCACCAGCCCGTGCCCCAGCTCGTGGAACAAGACGCTCAGCAAGATGTCTTCGGCGAAGCGGTACGCCTCGGGCGATACCGCCGAGTCGTCCGCGCCGGCGGTGACCGGAGGCGTGAGCACGCAGGCCAGCAGGCAGGCAATCAGGGGTTTGCTCAGGAGTCTGCGTCGATGCGGCGTGGCGGCGGTTTTCATGGGTGCTTGTCTTCTAGGTGCTTGCTTCGAGGTGTGGTTCGGCGGGGGGTGGTGCGGCGGAGGCGTCTTCGGACGCCGGACTAACGCGAATCGTGCGGCGTCACTCACTCGGCAGAACTGTTTGGAGCCACGCCTCGAACGCCGCCGGCCAGCCGGCGATGGTCCCCTCGGTGCGCCACATGCCGTAGCCGTGGCCGCCCTCGGGGTAGATGTGAAGCTCGGCGGGGACGCCCGCCCGCTGGCAGGCCTGAAAATAGCGGATGCTGTTCTCGGCCGGCACCGCGCGGTCGTCGGCCGTGGCCACCAGAAACGCTGGCGGGGTGTCGGCCGTGACGGCGTTCTCCATTGACCACGCCCGGACGCTCTCATCGCTCGGCGAGGCGCCCAGCAGGTTGGTGCGTGAGCCGCCGTGCGTGACGCCCGGCGCCATCGAGATCACCGGATACACCAAAGCCTGGAACGCAACGCGGCTGTCTTGCTCAGCCAGCCCGCCCGCCGGGCCCTTGGTCGGCCCCGCGACGCGGTTGGCGGCCGACGCCGCCAGGTGCCCGCCGGCCGAGAAGCCGATGACGCCCACCGGCACACCGAAGCGGTGCTTAAGCAGCTTCACAGCCTGCTGGGCCTGCGACAGCGGCTTGCCGAGCAGCGGCCGGTCTTGGTCGTTGCTGGCTGTGGCGTACTTCAGCACCCCGGCCGCGACGCCCCGCTCGCAGAGCCAGCGGGCCATGGCGACGCCTTCTTTGTCGAACGACAGCATGCCGTAGCCGCCGCCGGGGCACACCACCGCCGCCGCCCGCGGCGTACCCTCTGGCTGGTACACGGTGAGCGTGGCGTGCGAGGCTTCAAAAACCCACCGGTCCGCCCAGCGGCCTTCGCCCACCTTCTGCACACGCTCGGAAACCTGTACCCCAGCCTGCTCCAGCGTCTGGACCGTGTTGCTCTGGTCGAGCAGGTACTCGACCGGCTTCGAACCCGCGGGCGCGGCATCGGGCGTGGCTTCGGCGAAGAGCATACACGGCATGGCGGGCAGCAACACGGCGGCGGTGAGCAGACGCTGGACGCACGGCGGAATGGTCATAGTGTGCCTCGTGAACGCGTTAGAAGAGTGGGCGGAACCGGCGCCGGTGTTTGGCCGCTGAGGGCGGGCGTCAATCGGGCCCGCCCCCGACGCCGCACCGCCAGACCCCCACCCTAGCCGGCGGATACTCGCGTACGTCCCAGCCGTCGGAGTGGCGGTCGGGCCGGACGCGGCCCGGCAGCAGGGCGAAGTCGAATCGCTCGTCGGTCTCGACAACGATGAGGCTGTCCGCCGGCGCGTGGGCCCTCAGCGCGTCGACCAGGGCGATCATCTCGTCCCGCCGATCGACAAAGAACGCGTACGGCGGGCTGACGAACACTACCCACGGCGTCGCCGCTGGCGGCAGCGGCAGGCGGGCGTCGGTTTGTTGGGTGGCGTGGTCGCTGGTGGGCCCCTTGATGGCAGGCAGGTCGCGTTTGCTCCACAAAAACGCGCTAGTGATCAGAAGCTCGCTCTGCTCACCGGCGCCCAGCGCGGCGATGTTCTGCTTCACCACGTCCGCCGTTGGCAGGTGCCGCTCGATGAACGTGGCGCCGGCGGCGCCGCGGCTCAGGGCCTCCAGGCCCAGGGCGCCCGTGCCGGCGAAAAGGTCTACCGCGTGCTTGCCCTGCACGGCCGGCCCGACGAGGTTGAAAATCGCCTCGCGTACCCGGTGCTTCATGGGCCGGGTGACGAGGTCGCCGTGGTAGGCCAGCTTCGCCTGCCGCCACCGCCCGCCGATGATCCGCAGCGTGTGCTCCGCGCGGCCCGGCGGAGTGGTTCGGTCGGTCTTCGCCTTGGCTTTCATGGGCGTGTGAGGGCCGCGTGCTCCGTTTGGGCGATTGCCGGCCGCGTGGGCCGCGGCGCCGGCGTTGTTTACGGGTTCTGGTGGGCAGTGGTATCCTACCAGCCGTGCGGCAGGCGTTCGACTGTGTCGATATCCATGCCGACACCAACGCCGACACCAACGCCGGCGTGAAGCCACCGGTCTTGACCCCGCTGGCGCCCCTTTTTGAACCCCACAAGCGTGAGGCCCCGATCGTGAAGAACTCTTGGAAGGCCACGCTGCTGTTGGCGCCGCTTGTTTACGGCGCCACGCCGGCGTGGAGCCAGCCGCCCGCTGCTCAGCCGCCCGCTGCTTCGCCGGCCACCGCTGGTCAGGCTGGCGCCGGTCAGGCCGGGAGCGGACCACCAGCAGCATTCGAGGCCGCGTTCGGCGAATTCAAGCAGTCGTTCATCGCCTTCGAGAAGCTCCGCAACGAGTACCAGAGCGCTGACGCCACGCGGCGGGCCGAGCTGGACGCCGAGCTCGCCCAGTCCTACCCCAGCATGAAGAACAAGGCCGACAAGATGGTTGCCGCCGCCCTCGCCGCCTACCAATCCGACCCGAACGCCGACCCCAAGGTGACGG
>JBCCQL010000381.1:0-3716 GCA_039024355.1 Planctomycetota bacterium | reverse complement strand
CGGTCGAGCGTGGGCAGCTGCGACTCGGCCTTGGCCGGCATCCGCTTGAGCGTTGTCTGCGCGGTCAGCCCCGTGGCGTCGATGCGGCGGAGCGTCACCGACTCGTGCGTTTGGCCGGCGATGAACCACTGCCGGTCGTGCACCACGCGGAAGCCCTGCCGGTCGGCGTCCAGCAGCAGCGGCCGTCGGGGCCCGGCGGGCGTTGGCTTCGGCGCCAGCCCGGCGATGCCTTGCAGCGCCGGCGGCGTGGCGATCGGCTTGCGAGAGATCTTCGCCTTGGCCGATCCCTCCAGGCCGGGCGTGGCGGGGCCGATGGCACGCGTCTCGTTCATCGCCAGGTTGAGCTGCGTGACCGTCCGCTGCCGGCGGCTGAACAGGCCGATGGCGCGGACGTCGTACTCCGTGGCCGCCGAGTCGACGACGCCCTGCACCGTGCCGGCCAGCGTGAAGCGGACGAACTTCGTATTGCCCCGGTCGAGCGTGCAGGCGACGTCGCACACCGCCACGGAGTCGAGCCCCAGCAGCGCGGCCATCGCCTCGCCGGAGACGGGCCACTGGCCGCCGGGTTCGATCAATCCGCCCGCCGAGCCGTCGGGCAGCAGCATGTCGAGCGCGCGGGCGTCGCCGACGATGTCGATCAGGTCGAGCTCTTCGCGGGAGAGCGGGGGGCCGTCGCAGGAGAGCAGCGCGCGGCCGCCGGGCTGGCGGTCGGCGACGATGCGGCGTTTGCCCGCCGCCAGCCGCGGCGCCCGGATGCCGGCGCCCGACTTGATGTTGGCCTCCGCACGCGTGTAGTGCCGCACCGCCCGGGCGGGGCTCAGCTGCCGCTCGTCGTACCCCAGCGTGGCGGTCACGGTCAGCGGCATACGCTCGGCGGCGTCGCCCTTGGCGTCGCCTGCGCGATCGCTTTGCAGCGGGGCGCCGGCGCCGCTGTAGTCTTTCGCCAACAGGCTGCCGGAGAGCTCAAGCTCGACCACCACGCGGTGCGTCGCCCGGTTGGCGGCTGCCTGGCCGCCGCCGGCCGGGGCGGCCGGCTTCGGCGAGAGGTCGTACGCCTAGCCGGCGTGGGCCACCGCGGCGATCAGGCACAGCAGCACCGCGGCGATGACCGCCGCCACCGGCCGCGCCGGCCGCTGCGGGGACGCACCGCCGGAGGCCGCGACAGCCGTCGGCGCCGCGTAGTCGGTCGCCCGGTCGGCCGCTCGATTGTGCGCGGGCGTGGTTTTTCGCCGGCGGGACCCGCTTTGGTTGGGGCGGGGCAGCGGAGATTGGACGGCACTCATCGGCATCGAGATGGGTTGGGTCTTCGAGGGGCAGCGAACGTAGAAACGCGGTCGACCAGAACGAAGGACTGGCGCCGACGCACGCCCCGTGGAGAGGCATCGTCCACCGCCCGGCGGCCAGTTGATCGCAAAAAGCGAGGCCCGCCCGCCGCGGTGCACAGCGTTCCGGCTGGCCCGCCTGGCGAAGCTGGGCAAGCGGGTTGTCAGGCCGCGGACGGAAAACTCTGCACGCCGGCGAACAGGCTGTAAAGCGTTTTCTGGCAAGGCTTTGCGATTCTGCTTAAGCGTCGCCTCCCGCCCCGACTGCAAGCATTTGGCCCGCGGCGGCCGAACTTTCCATCGACCCAACGCGACTTAACTGCGTACAACAGATGTTCACCGGCTGACCGCCGCGGCCTTGACCGCCCGGCAGTAGGCTTTAGTGGCGGCGAGAGTCCGCAGCAGGCGGCGGCGGGCCGGCAAGATTGTGGGCCACGCGGCGAAGCACTGCCGCGAGAAACCACAGTCGGCCAGCGTCACGCCACGCGGCCGTACCGATAGCAAGCGAGGGTGCGGCCCGGCGATCCCGATTTCGCCGCCGCAGGGAAACCCCACCAAACCATCGGGAGACAAATTCGAGGCCCCGCAGCGTAGGCGCCCCGCAGCCGGCACGGCTCCACGGGCGCCCGCAGCAGAGAACAGGCAGAGTAGAGGCAGGCATGCAACGCAGCTATTACACCCCGGTTATCGATCGCCTCCGGCGTCAGCAGTCGCGGTACGCGCCGCGGGAGAAGCGGCTGGAGCAGATCGAGGCCGCCGAGCGGCTGATCGCCGAGGTCGATCCGGAGAAGAAGTACCCGTACGAGTACGTCTGCTTCCGCATCACCGGCATCCGCCCCGAGACCGACGCGGGCGAGAAGATCCCGGGCGACCACCTCCGGCACGACCTGCGGCTGTTTGTCGAGGACCTCTCGGACTCGGCCGACCTGCACGCCGACGCCGCGGGCGAGCCGGTGCTGACCGTCGACGAGCTCGCGCAGCAGTTCAACGTGTCGACCAAGACGATCGCCCGCTGGCGGGAGCTGGGCCTGGTGAGCCGGCGCATGGTGTTCGACGGGCGCAAGCGTGTGGGCTTCTTGCGGAGCAGCGTCGATCGGTTCGTCCGCACCCACCACGACCGCGTCGAGCGGGGCGCCCGCTTCAGCCAGCTGACCGGCGAGCAGCGTGTCGAGCTGCTGGACCAGGCCCGCCGCATGGCGGCCGACGGCGCCTGCCAGGCGGAGGTCGCGCGGACGCTCGCCGGCCGCATGGGCCGCAGCGTCGAGACGGTGCGCGGGGCGCTGCGGCAGTTCGACAAGGAGAACCCGAAGCTGGCGATCTTCCCGGACCTGAAGGGCCCGCTCACCGACGCCCAGCGGCAGAAGGTCTACAGCGAGTCTAAGCGGGGCGTCTCGGTCGAGCGGCTGATGAAGCGGTACGGCCGGACCAAGACCACCATCTACCGGGTGATCAACGAGGTCCGCGCGCAGCACATCATGGAGCTGCCGCTGGACTACATCCCCAACCCGCGGTTCACGCGCAAGGGCGCCGACGCCGCGTGCCTGGGGCCGATGCCCGAGAGCGACACGCCGCAGAAGAAGACCCGGCGGCCCAGCGACCTGCCGCCGTACCTGGCCAGCCTGTACGAGACGCCGCTGCTGACGCGGGAGCAGGAGGCCCACCTGTTCCGCAAGTACAACTACCTGAAGCACAAGGCGTCGCGGCTGCGGGAGGGGCTCGACCCCGCGCGGCCCAAGAGCGCGGTGATGGACCAGATCGAGCGGCTGGCCGAGGAGGCCGGCGCCGTGAAGAACCAGCTGGCGCGGTGCAACCTGCGGCTGGTGGTCTCCATCGCCAAGCGGCACGTGACGCCGGACCAGAACTTCTTCGAGCTGGTGAGCGACGGCAACGTCTCGCTGCTGCGGGCGATTGAGAAGTTCGACTTCGGCCGCGGCTTCAAGTTCAGCACCTACGCCAGCTGGGCGATCATGAAGAACTTCGCCCGCACCATCCCGGGCGAGTTCAAGCACCGCGACCGGTTCCGCACCAGCCACGACGAGCTGTTCGCCGCCACCGAGGAGACGCGTGACAACCCGGCCCTGCACGAGGCGGCCCAGCGCGAGCGCGAGACCCGCATCACGCGGATGCTCAGCAGCCTGGACGAGCGGGAGCAGCAGATCGTGACCGCCCGGTTCGGCCTGGACCACTCCAAGGAGCCGCAGACCCTCAAAGAGGTGGGCGCCGACATGGGGGTGACCAAGGAGCGGATCCGCCAGATCGAGGTCCGCTCCCTGAACAAGCTCCGCGCGGCGGCCAAGGAAGAGAAGATCGTCTTTGACCTGATCGAGTAGCCGCCCGGCCGCGTCGTAAAACCTAAACGGCCCCGCCGGCGCCTCCGGCGGGGCCGTTTGCGTT
>JBCCQL010000380.1:0-3724 GCA_039024355.1 Planctomycetota bacterium | reverse complement strand
CGCTCGGCCAGCGGGGCGTCGCCCTCGTAAAGGAAGTTCGTCGTGTAGTTGAACAGCAGCGATGCCGCAAACGGCGACGGCGCCGACGTCTCCGCCCGGACCACCTGCACGGCCCGCCGCTCGATGTCGCGCAGCAGGCCCACCAGCCCCGGCAGGTCGAACACGTCCTGCAGGCACTCGCGGTAGGTCTCCAGCAGCATCGGGAAGCTGGGGTACCGCGCGGCCACCTGCAGCAGGTCCGCGCTCCGGCGGCGCTGCATCCACAGCGGCGTGCGGCCCTGCGGGCGGCGTTTGGGCAGCAGCAACGCCCGGGCGGCGTTCTCGCGGAAGCGGGCGGCGAACAGCGCCGTGGAGCCAAGCTGCCGGCTGATCAGCTCCTCTACCTCGTCGGCCCGCGGGATGAAGCGGTCGACGTCGGGCGGCGTGTCCGACTCCGGCAGGCGGAAGATCAGCCCGTCGTCGCCCCAGTTCAGGTCGACCTCGCCGTAGCCTTCTTCCCGCAGCCGGCCGGCAACGGCGATCGCCCACGGCGCGTGCACGCGGGCGCCGAAGGGCGAGAGCAGGCAGATACGCCAGTCGCCGATCTCATCGAGGAACGCCTCGGCCACGATGGCCCGGTCGCTGGGCGCCTCGCCGGTGGCTTCTTGCTGCTCCGCCAGGTACCGCAGCAGGTTGTCGGCCGCCTTCTCGTCCAGGGCGTGGTCTTCCCGCAGGCGGGTGCGGGCGGCGCCCTGCTCCTCGGCCAGCAGCTCACGCGAGAGCTTGCCGATGGCCCTGCCGAACTCCAGCGGCCGGCCCGGGGCGTCGCCCCGCCAGAAGGGCATGCGGCCCGGCTCGCCCGGCGCGGGGGCCACAATCACCCGGTCACGCGTGATGTCCAGCACCCGCCAGCTCGACGCCCCAAGCAGGAAGACGTCGCCCGGCTGGGTCTCGAACACCATCTCTTCGTCCAGCTCGCCCACGCGGCTGCCGCCCGCCCCGTCGGGCCCCTCACCGGCCAGGAACACGCCGTACAGCCCGCGGTCTGGGATGGTGCCGCCGTTGAGCACCGCCAGCCGCTGAGCCCCGCGGCGGGCGGAGATGACGCCCGCCAAGCGGTCCCAGTTGATGCGGGGGCGGAGCTCGGCGAACTCGTCCGACGGGTAGCGGCCCGCCAGCAGGTCTAGCACGCCCTCGAACGAAGACCGCGGCAGGTCGGCGAACGACGCCGCGCCGCGGACCAGCGCGTACAGCTCGTCGACGTCGATCGACTCGCGGGCGGTAACCGCCACGATCTGCTGCGCGAGCAGGTCGAGCGGGTTGCGTGGGTAGAAGGTCTCCTCGACGCGGCCCGCCAGCATCCGCCCCGTCGCGGCGGAGCAGGCCAGCAGGTCGCCGCGGTACTTGGGGAACACCACGCCCCGCGACGTGGCGCCGACGCGGTGGCCGGCCCTGCCGATGCGTTGCATGCCCGACGCGATGGACGGCGGCGCCTCGATCTGGATCACCAGATCGACCGCCCCCATGTCGATGCCCAGCTCCAGCGAGCTGGTGGCAACGATCGCCGGCAGCTGGCCCCGCTTCAGCCGGTCTTCGATCGCAGCGCGTTTGTCCTTGGCGACCGAGCCGTGGTGCGCCAGGGCGATCTCGCCCGCCTCGGGGTCGTCCTCAGCGGCCAGCTCGTTGATGGCCGTCGCCAGCCGCTCCGCGAGCCGCCGGCTGTTGACGAAGATCATGGTCGAGCGGTGCGCGCGGATCAGCTCCACCAGCCGCGGGTGGATGGACGGCCAAATGCTGGGCGGCGTCGGCGAGCTGAAGGGCGAACCCATCGCCGCGTTGCCGTCGATCGAACCGCCTGCGCTGTCATCAAGTCCATCGCCGCCGAGCACGTCAACATCTGGCTCGCCGCCGTCGAACCCGCCACGCATCGGGCCGCCGCCCACCGGGTCGGCGCCGCGGCCGAAGGCGCCCTCGCCCAGCCGCGCCATGTCTTCCACGGGCACTTCGACGAGCAGGTCGAGCTTCTTCGGCGCACTGGCGTCAACGATCTCGACCGGCCGAGGCGCCACGGGCTCGTCCGGATCGGCCGTGCCGTCGGCGCCGCCCAGCAGGCGGGCGATCTCGTCCAGCGGCCGCTGCGTTGCCGACAGCCCGATGCGTTGCAGCGGCGGCGCCTCGGGGTTGGCCTGGCGGCGGCGGCGTTCGAGCCGCTCCAGCGACAGGAACAGGTGGGCCCCCCGCTTGGTGGGCGCCATGACGTGGATCTCGTCGATGATCACCGTCTCGACGCCCTGCAGCACCGCCTCGGCGTTGCTGGTCAGCATCAGGTAGAGCGACTCGGGCGTGGTGATCAGCACGTCTGGCGGGTGGCGGTTGATCGCCTGGCGGTCGCGCGACGTGGTGTCCCCGGACCGGATGGCGACCGTCGGCTCGTGCACCGCTTGGCCCGTCCGGTTGGCAACGGCACGGATGCCGGCGATGGGCGCCCGCAGGTTGCGGTCGATGTCGACGCCCAGCGCCTTGAGCGGCGAGATGTACAGCACGCGGACACGCTCTTCTGGCGTATCGGCCGCCTGTTCGCCGGGCGCCTTGGCGCCGGCCGAGCGGTCGAACATCACGCGGTCGAGCGACGCCAAGAAGGCGGCCAGGGTCTTGCCGCTTCCGGTGGGGGCCAGCAGCAGCGTGCTCTTACCCGCCGCGATGGGCGGCCACGCCCGGCACTGGGCGCCGGTAGGCTCGGCGAACGCCTCGCGGAACCAGGTCTGCGTCGCCGGGTGAAAAGCCGCCAGTGCATCGGCCGCGGCGTCCGCCTGGCCGCTCGATTCGGCGGCCGGCGGCGGGACGGGGGGCTCGGGATGTGCGGCAGGTTTGCTCACCACTCGATTACAGCACGCGGCCCTGCCTCACGGTAGCCGCAAGCGGACAGGCCCGCGGGCAGCCGCCGGCGCGACGGTTTCGCCCCGCTGCGTCACCAGCAACCGCCCCTCGCCGGCGAGCGTGGCGGCGGCGGCGTGCACAGCCGGCATCTGGGGCCGCCAGTCCGCGGGCGCCATGAGGCGTGCCGCCTCGCTGGGGCAGATCGACTTGCCCGGCCCACGCCGGCGGAGCAGTTCGAGGATCGCCTGTTGGGCTGTCATGGGGCTCAGCCGGGCGTCGGCGGCGCGTCGGTCACGCTTCTGGCAGGGGCTGACACGCCGGGCAGGCGAACACACGCCGGGCGCCCAGCTCCCAGGCCTCGATCGATTCGCCGCACGCGGTGCACTCCGGCTTCTTGTAGATCAGCAGCCGCTCGTCCCGCTTCATCCGGCTACGCGGGCGGCCGACGTCCGCGGGGTCGGCGATGATAATCCGGTTGTGCTTAACGCCGATCTTCAGCAGCTCGACCGTCTTGGCCCACAGGGCGTCGAACGCGTCGCGCGAGAGCAGCTTGCCGGGCGTCTCGGGGTGGATGCCCAGCAGGAAGAGCACCTCGCTGCGGTAGATGTTGCCAACGCCGGCGATCACCGACTGATTGAGCAACAGCGTGCCGATAGCCGCGCGGCTGCGGCTGATGCGGCGCCACGCGGCGTCGGGGTCGTGGTCGGCGCGCAGCGGGTCTTCGCCAAGCCGCTCGCGGACGGCGTCCCACTCGGCGGGCGTGATCAGCTCGCAGCAGTTGGGGCCGTTCAGGTCGACCGCCCTCTCCTTGCCTACAAGCCGCAGGCGGACCTGGCCGCGTGGCTCGGGCGGCGGCGACTTGTGGCGG
>JBCCQL010000379.1:0-3795 GCA_039024355.1 Planctomycetota bacterium | reverse complement strand
CAGCTGCGCGCCCCGGTTATCAAACCCGCCGCCGTCGATTTGGATCAGCATCGTGACGCGTGGCCTGTGGGCTTATCGCGAGGGAAGGACCGGGTGGGTTGCGAGACCGACGAGCGTGTCGAACGCACTCGCTATCTCCCGTGCTCGGCATCTCACGCGCCCATAGGCGCTGAGGCCTGCCGGCGCCGATCGAGCGATCATCGGGCAACGTCGGAGCAGCGGCGTACGAGACGTCCGCAAGCGTAGAAGACTCGGCCGATGGCTGACTCTCCCGCTGCAGTATGCTCAGCGGGGACGAACACACGGGGCGGTGGTCTCAAAAAACTGCGGCGGTGGAGCATCCGGCGCTGCGGGTTGCATCACTCCGCCGGGTCGGCGTTGTATCGCCGATTCTGCGGGAGGGGAAGGCCCGCAGAGTCGGAGCGCGAAACGACGCCTCGCCGTCGAAGAGGGGCCATTCGTGCCAAGCGGGCTTGGGGATGGGACCGCACCCGCGGCGGCAAAAACCGATGCTCCGCCCTTTGCAGAAGCCTGCGACACAACCGCGGGATGCGGCTCATCGAGGCAAGGCCCGCCAGGAACGCCAGCCAAGCAGCGTAGGCACAAGCAACGTAGGCCTAGACCGGCGCCGCTATCCAAAGCACGCCGAAGTACCCGCCGACCGTTTTGCCTGGCGCCGGTGGGGCGAGATCGTCTCGGTAGCGCACACGGTCGCGTCCGCAGAGTACACGGTCGCGGCAGCTCAATGACCCCGGCTGGATTCGAACCAGCAACCTTCGGCTTCGGAGGCCGACACTCTATCCAGTTGAGCTACGGGGCCGTAGCTAAGCAAAAAGCTGTTCGCCGGCGACGGGCGGGGACGCTGCGGTGCTGCAACGCCCGTTATGTGTTCGAAGGCCGGGCCAGCTTCGACGCTCCGGTGCGCGAGGCGGCAGCAGGACGGAAGCCGTTAGCCGATCGACTAATCGGCCACCCGTTACCGCCGGTGCAAAAGATACCGGTTCATTCGCTGTGCCGCGAGGCCCCTTCGAGGGCGGCGCCGCCGCGAGCCGCAGCCGGCGGGGCGTAGGCGTTGCCGGTTGGCCAGATCCCCGGCAGGACTCGGCAGCGGTGCCTCGCCCGTCTGTCCCGGGTGCTTAACGCGTCCGTGCTGCCCACATTACCCGCCTGCGGTGTTACCATGGGGAAAAATGGCCGAGCAAGCCACGGCTCTTCAAATCAGCTACCAACGGAAACCTGCGTTATGCCTGAGCGAGCGAACATGTGCTACACCGCGAGAAAGCTGCTTATTCTGCCGCTCTTGGCGTTGCTGATGGCGCCGGCCGTGGCGCGGGCCCAAGACGGTCCGCCGAACGTCATCTTGTTCTTCGTGGACGACATGGGGTGGGCCGATTGGGGGCGATCCGCGCAAAACCCCAACGGCAGCGACCTGTACCAGACGCCCAACATGCAGCGGCTGGCAGACCAGGGCGTGGTGTTCGACAACGGCTACGCCTCGGCGCCGGTGTGCTCACCGACGCGGGTCTCGCTGATGACGGGCCGCGAGCCGGCCGCCCACACGACGACCGACTTTATCGGCGCCGGCGACGGCGCCCTGCGTAGCATCGGGCCGCCGGTCGGCTGGTCGCAGAACCTCGCCCCAACAGAGATCACGCTGGCCGAGGCGTTCCAGGCCGCCAACTACACGACGGGCTTCTTCGGCAAGTGGCACCTGGGGCAGGCGGGCACAAACTCGGCCAACCCGCTGCTCAACGGCTTCGACGTGAACGTGGGCGGCACGAACTCCGGCAACCCGGGCTTCGCCGGCGGTTTCTTCGCCGGGGCCGACGGGGCGTGGGCGGGCATGCCGGGCCTCGACACGCCCGGCGCCTTCGCCCCGACCGACTACCTGTCCGACGCCCTGTCCGCCGAGGCCGCCGGCTTCATCTCCGCAAACGCCGCCGCGGGCGACCCGTTCTTCCTGACCATGTCGCACTACGTCGTGCACACGCCTATCGAGGCGCCCGCCTCGCTGGTGCAGTTCTACCAGCAGCGGATCGCCGACCTCGAAAGCCAGGGCGTCGACCTCGGCGGGCAAGACAACGCGACCTACGCCGCGATGGTCGACCTCATGGACCAGTCGCTCGGCAACCTGCTGGACACGCTCGAAGACCCGGACGGCAACCCCAACACGGCCGACAGCATCCTGGACAACACGATCGTCGTGTTCACGGCCGACAACGGCGGGCTAGTGAACTTTGGCGTCACCAGCAACCGCCCGCTGAGCGAGGGCAAGGGCAGCGTCTACGAGGGCGGCATCCGCGAGCCGTACATCGTCAGCTGGACCGGCAACGCCGCCGTGCAGCAGGGCGCCGTGAACAGCACGCCGGTGGTCACGCACGACATCTACCCCACGCTGCTGGAGCTGACGGGCGTAGCCGGCTCGCCGACGCACAACGCGACGGTAGACGGCGTGAGCTTCGCCGCCGCGCTGGGCGGGGCGGAGCTGGACCGCGAGCCGATCGTCTGGCACTACCCGCACCAGAGCCCGCAAGACGCGGGCGACAACGGCGCGGTGGTCGACGGCGGGCAGTTCGTCTCTGCCGTGCGGGACGGCGACTGGAAGCTGATCTGGTTCTACGAGCAGGGGACGTACGAGCTGTACAACCTGGCCAACGACCTTGGCGAGCAGCAGAACGTGCTCACGCAGAACCCGGCGGTCGCCCTGCAGCTGAGCGCGACGCTGCAGCGCAGCCTGCAGGCCGCCGGCGCCCAGACGCCGACGCTGCGTCGCGGGCCGGCCCCGCGGCCGTTGGAGCTGCCGCCGCTGGCCGTGCTGACGCGGCCGATCGCGTTTGACGACTTCGCCGCCGACCACGACTTCAAGGCGGATGGCGTCGCCGGCACGCAGTGGGACGGCGTCGAGAACGCCGGCTCCGCCCAAGTGCTGGCGTCGAGCGGTGGGCGGCTGACGCTGCAGAACGCCGCGGGCGTGAACACCAACATCAACGCCGGCAGCTTCAACGCCCCGTTCTTGTACGAGGAGTGGACGGGCGACTTCGAGGCCCAGCTCGAGATCGCCTCGATGACGAGCATCGACTTCCACGTGCTGGCGATCGCCGCGGTTGACCCGGGCGGCGAGCTCTTGTGGATTGGCCAGCAGGACCGCGGCGGCGACGGCGACTTCGCCCAGGCCCGCTCGTTCGAGGGCGCCAGCCGCAACGAGCAGAACTACGGCGGGACCTACCGGTTCTTGCGGCTGGTGCGCGAGGGCGACGAGTTCCGCGGCTACGCCTCGCAAGACGGCCTGTTCTGGCGGCAGTTCGCCGGCTACGACCGGGCCGACCTGCCCGAGACGCTCCGCGTGGGGATCACGCAGGGCTCGTTCGGCGCCGGGCCGGTGATCGCCGAGATCGAGTCGTTCGTCCTCCGCCCGTTCATCGCCCTGCCGGGCGACTTCAACGACGACGGCATCGTCGACGGGGCGGACTACGCCGTTTGGCGTGGCGGGCTCGGCACGGCGTACACCCAGGCCGACCTGGAGGTGTGGCGGATCAACTTCGGCGCCACGCGCCTGCCCGCGGCCGCGGCGGCAAGCACCGGCACTCCCGAGCCAGCTACAGCGGCCATCGCGTTGATTGCGGCGGGGCTGATCGCCGTGCGTCGCCGGCGTCCGTGATCGGCGGCGCCCGCAACGCAACCGGGCTGCCCGTTAGCCGCTCTCGCAGCGGCGGGGCGGACCGGGCGTCGCCACGCTTCAGATTTTGCCGTCCAGGCCCATCTGGAAGTACTTGTGCGTGATCTTGTCCTGGTTCT
>JBCCQL010000378.1:0-3803 GCA_039024355.1 Planctomycetota bacterium | reverse complement strand
GGTGTCGCGGGTGGTGGCGGGCCGCCGGGGGGGCTTGCTGCCTTAGTTTCGAGGGGGTTGCCTAAAGCAGCGCCGGCGAACGAGTGCGGGTAAAGCTTTTCGTAGTACCACAGTTTAGCGAAGTACAGGCCGATGGGGGCCGGCTGCGACATCCTGTCGCGGTTTACCGAATCGATCAGCCATGCGGTTCCCGCTGCGGCGGCCCGCTGAATTGCACGCGCGAGCTGCCCGGTTCCGCTGCCGGCTTCATCGGGTTCCTGCGGCGTGGCGATCCGGCCTTCCCACGCCAGCAACGCGTCGGTGGCAACGGCTGTCTCTTCGACGCTATCGATCGGCGCCGGGCTATCGGTATGCGCTGGACCGCCGGTTGACGCCGGCGTTGCCGCCGCGCCAGGGTGCGGGGGGCGGTGGGCGTCACGGCGGCGGGCGACCGCAGGCGCCGCGCCCCAGCCGCCGCTCGCGTGCTGTTGGTCCACCAACCATTGCAGACCACGCAAGGCCATGGGGCGGGTTTCTGGGCTGTCCAATTGCGCGAGTGCCTGCAGCACGCGGGCGGTGCCGTACACCGGGTTCGCTTCGCCGGGGCGGTGCTCGTTGCCGAACCACAGCGGCGCCCAGCTGCCGTCGGCCGCCTGCCGGTTGGCGAGGAAACGCAGGCCCGCGGCGGTGGCGGCGTCGATGCGTGTCGCGAGGTCGGCCGTGCTGCCGGCGGCATCGCCCGGCTTGTCCGACCCGCGGGGCGACCCTTCGGTCTCTCCGGCAAGGGTCGCCCAGCCGTCGGTGTTTCGCCAGGCGTGCATGGCCCGCAGCGCGTGGGCGGTGAGGTCGGTCGCGCTGCGGTCGAAGGGCAGCTTGCCCCACCCGCGGCAGAAGGTGGGCCAGCCGCCGTCGCGGTTCTGCAGGCCTAGCAGCCAGTGGATGCCGCGGCGGGCCGCCCGGGCGATGCGTGCACGTTGGCCTTCGGTAGCGTCGCCCCAATAGCCCTGCAGGGCGAGCAGGGCGCCAGGCGTGTCGTCCGCGTCGGGGACGCCGCCCGATAGGTCGGTCCACGCCCACCCGCCCGGGTCGGCCCCGGTGAACGGGTGCCGCTCGATGTGCTGGCAGGCCAGCAGCCAGTCCAGCGTGGCGTCGCCGTTGGGCGTAGTGGCGTGGCCATGCCGCGTGTCCGATTCTCCAGGTTGAGAATCGCCAGCGTCGGCAGCCTCCGCCGGCAGGCAGCGTTCGCCGCGACGCAGCGCGTTGACCGCCAGCGTGGTGTTCCAGGTCGCCAGGTTGGTGTCGATGGGCCAGCTGCCGTCGGGCCGGACCGACGCCAGCAGGAACTCGACGCCACGCCGCACCACGGGATGGTCGGCCCGCCCGGCGCTGGCCAACGCCATGACGACAAACGCCGTGAGCGGCGTCGCCTCGAGGAAGCCGCCGCTGTCGGGCTGCATGCCTGTGACGACACGCAGGCACTTTTCCGCGGTGAGCCGTCGCAGCGTGCGGGTCAGGGGGTTGTAGCCGGGCGCGTGGTGGTGGCGGGCGAGGCCGATGGCGACCAGGGCCGGTATCGCGTAGCTCACAACCGGCATCTGCAGCAGCCGGAACCACGCCTGCGGCGCGGCGGCCAGCTCAAACGGCAACGCCGGCACACGCTTCCACGGCACGATGCCGGCTATCGCGCAGTTGGCCAGGATGGGGGCGGCGAACGTCTTGTCGCGTCCGTACCGCTCACGCAGGCCGGCCACCGCGCCGCCCTGCCGGCGGACGTACTCTTCGGCCCGCGGCTCGAGGTCGGCGAAGCGGGCCGGAACGCCCGTCAGGCGGAACGCGCTGAGCGCCAGCAGCGTCGTCGCGATGTTCGAGCCGCTGCGGTCGGTATCGCCCCAGCCGCCGTCGTCGTTCTGCTGCCCGGCCAGCCAGCGAGCGGACCCGTAGAGCAGGTCGCTGAGATCGGTTTGGTACGCCTGCTTCCAGTGCTGGGCCGCTTGGTCGTCTTCGCCTTCGGCGGGCGCGGAATGGCACTCGGCGATCGACAGGGCAGAGATCGCTGTCGCCGTCGACAGGGCTGAGCTGGAGAGCTCGCCTACCCAGCAGCCGGCCGGCGTGCGGTGCGACAGCAGCTCTGCCCGGGCGGTGAGCCACGCCGAGAACAATCCATCGCCGCCGAGGCCCACGCCGGCCGCTGCGGTGGCGGCGCCTGCGGTGGCGTTGGTTAGGGTGGCGGCGTTTGGGGCGACCGCTCCGGGCGGGGTGGACAAAGACGCACTCATGCGAGCCGATTGGCTCCGGGGTGGGCGGTGGTGGCGAAAGCTACACGCCGACTTCGCTGCGGTGGTGGCTGCGTCAGGCGACTAGCTTGGCTCAACAAAAACACGCGGTCTAGGCCCGCGGCCGGCGGATTCTAGGCATGCGGGTCGCGCGTGTCGAGCAGCCACGCGGGCCGCTAAAGTGGTCGCTGCACTGGTTGGGGCATTGGCCATCGCGTTGGCCGCCGCGCGGCAGCGATGGCGCCGATGGGCGTGTTTGGCGGCTGGCCGCGATCGGGCAGCCGGCGTTCGCCGCGTGCGGGGCGGGCCGTTTGCCCCCGGCGCCGGCAAGCCCGCGTCGGCTATTCGCTCCGCGGGGCAGGCGCCCGTATACTGCGTAGCCCGGGGCACGCCGCCCGGCTGCCCGGAGGTAACTGCCCGCGACGCCCGCCTGCCCCGCAGCGCTTATGTACGCCCGCTTTGCCCGCCGCCTGCTGACCGAGACCGACAAGCGGCTGCTGTGGAAGCTGGCCTGGAACTTTGGCTACAAGGGCGCCCGGGCGGTCCACAAGCACAAGCGGCGGCTGCGTGAGGGGAAGTTCTTCCCGCCGTTCCTGTACATCTCGATCATCAACAGCTGCAACCTGCGGTGCCAGGGCTGCTGGGTCGACGTGGTCGCTAAGCAGGAAAGGATCGAGATCGACGCCCTCAGCCGCGTGATCCGCGAGGCGAACGCCGAGGGGAACTACTTCTTCGGAATCGTCGGCGGCGAGCCGTTCATGCACCGCGACGTCTTGGAGGTCTTCCGGCGGCACCCCGACTGCTACTTCCAGGTCTTCACCAACGGCCACTTCATTACCGACGCGGTGGCCAAAGAGCTCCGCAAGTGCGGCAACGTCACCCCGCTGATCAGCGTCGAAGGGACCGAGATCGTCAGCGATGAACGACGCGGCTCGAAGGGCGTTTTGAATAAAACGCTCGAGGGGATCCGGAACTGCACGCAGAACAACGTCGTCACCGGCGTCTGCACAAGCGTCTGCCGGACGAACCTCGACGATTTGGTGAACGAGGCGTGGGTCGATCGGCTCATCGAGCTCGGCGCCCTCTACATGTGGTACCACACCTACCGGCCGATGGGCCCCGAGGCGAGCCCCGAGCTGGCGCTGACGCCCGACGAACAGCTCCGCGTCCGCGAGTTCGTGGTCGACATGCGGTGCAAGAAGCCGATCGGCATCGTCGACGCCTATTATGATCACGACGGGCAGGCGCTCTGCCCCGCGGCGACCGGCTTCACGCACCACATCAGCCCGTGGGGGGCGATCGAGCCGTGCCCCATCGTGCAGTTCGCCAAGGAGTCGATCTACGACGAGCGTCCGCTGGCCGAGACCATCGGCGAGTCGGATTTCTTGCGTGACTTCCGGCAGCTCGCCGCCTCGTCGACCCGCGGGTGCATTGTGCTCGAGCGACCCGATCTGCTGCACGAGCTGACCGTGCTGCACGGCGCCGACGACACCACGGCCCGCAAGACGGCGGCCGGCGAGCTGCGGTCGATGGCCCCACGGCCGTCGCAGC
>JBCCQL010000377.1:0-3813 GCA_039024355.1 Planctomycetota bacterium | reverse complement strand
GCACATCAAGGCGCCGGTGGCGGTATGACGGCGGGGGGCGGGGATCGCGGGATGAGGGGCGGGGGGCGAGGGGCGGGGGGTGCGGGGCGAGGGTAACGAGGGGCGCGGGATGAGGTGTGCGGGATCGGCTGCGAGCGGTTCCGCAGCCTTGCCCCCTGAGCTAGCGAGGAACACAAGGAACCCTGATGAACCCGTTTGAATCGCCGCTGACAGAAGAACCGACCAAACCGCCGAGCCCGCCGCGGCGGCAGCGTCCCGGCTTGAAGATCAACGGCCGGCTGCTCTTGGGGCTGATCCTCGGCGGCGTCGTGGTGTTTATCGGGGTGCTGTACTTCACGGTGGGCGCCGTCCGGCCGTGACGGACCGCTACGCTCAGCCCTGACCAGCTAGAACGCCATGCGCCTGTCGATCATCGTCGCCGCCAGCGAAAACGGCGTCATCGGCCGGGGCGGCGACCTGCCGTGGCGGCTCTCATCGGACCTGCGCCGGTTCAAGCGGCTGACCATGGGCCACTGCCTGATCATGGGCCGCAAGACGTACGAGTCGATCGGCCGCCCGCTGCCGGGGCGGGTGAGCATCGTGCTCTCTCGAGCCGACAGCCGACAGCCGACAGCCGACGGCCTCCTCTACGCCCGCTCGCTTGACGAGGCGTTGTCGCTGGCGTCGACCACCGCGATGTCGCACGACGCGATGTCACCCGACGCGATGTCACAAGACGGGGCGTTCGTCACCGGCGGCGGCGAGGTCTACCGGCTGGCGTTGCCCCACGCCGACCGCGTCTACCTGACCCGGGTGCACGCCACCGTCGACGGCGACGCGACCTTCCCCACGCTCGACGCAAGCCAGTGGCGGCTCACCGAGGCCGAACGCCACGCCGCCGACGAGAAGAACGAGCACGCTTTTTCATTCGAGGTGTGGGACCGCGAAGACGGGTGAAGCGGCCGACGCATTGGCCGCGAAAAGTCGCAAAAGACGCAGAAAGTTGCCTTCTGTCGAAGCCCGGGTCTTTCTGCGTCTTCTGTGCTTTTTCGCGGCTATTCCCACTCGCCCATAACCTCGCCGATGGATTCGGCCCCGACGGCCAGCATCAGCAGGCGGTCGAGCCCCAGCGCGACGCCCGCGCACGGCGGCAGTCCGGCCTGGTTGTCCGCGGGCGCCATCTCGGCCAGCAGCCGCTCGGGCAGCGGCAACGCGTCGCGGCCGTGGGCCCGCCGATCATCGTTTACCTGTTCGAGTCGGCGGCGGAGCTCGGCGGCGTCGGTCAGCTCGTGGTAGCCGTTGGCCAGCTCCACGCCGCGGTAGTACAGCTCGAACCGCTCGGCGACCTCAACGCCCGCCACGTCGGTGGCGGTGCACGCCAGGGCGGCTTGCGTGGCCGGGTAGTGGTAGACGATCTCGGGCGCCTCGGCGCCCAGCGTCGGCTCAACCCGCTGGGCCAGCAGCAGGTTCAGCAGCTCGTCGCGGCCGACGCCCGGCGCCATATCTACCGCGGCGTCGCCGGCGTCGCCGGCGAGCGTCCGGCGGTCGCTGTTCATCGGGTCGACGCGGCACGCCCGCCAGAACGCGTCGCGGTAGCTCGTCCGAAGGCAGGGCGGCGTGTCGAGCGTGGCCTGCGTAAACTCGTCTAGCAGGTCCATGCCGGCACGCATGTCGTCGCCCGGGCGGTACCACTCGAGCATGGTGAACTCGCGTCGGTGCAGCCGGCCGTGCTCTTCGCCGCGGAACGCCTTGCAGAGCTGGAAGATCGGCCCGGCCCGCCCGCGGCGGTGCACCGCGCACAGCAGCCGCTTCATGTGCATCTCCGGCGAGGCCTGCAGCAGCCGCCCGTCGGCGGTGCGCACGGGCTCGATATGGGCCTCGGGGATGAGCTCGTCGCAGGCCAGCGGCGTGTCGACCTCCAAGAAGCCGCGGGCGGCGAAGAACGCCCGGACCGTCTGCAGCAGCTCGGCCCGCTCGCGGAGGAAGCCGGCGTTCATACCTGCTGGCCCGCCAGCAGCGGCGGCATGGGGCAGTCCAGCAGGTCCGAAACGCCGCGTAGCAGCTCGGCCTCCTGCACGTTCACACGCCCGTCGGCGATGATGGCCGACGCGCAGGCGTCCACCAGCCGCCCGCGGTGGGCGGCCGACAACGCGGCCAGCGAGCCCAGCGCGTTGTCCAGGTCCGTCAGGCTGCACTCGGCGCGCGGCATCATGGTGAGCGTCACGCCCGGCAGGTGGGCCGCGGCGTGGTAGAACGCGTCGGCCGCCGCGTCTGGCTTGTCCGCCGCGTGGGCCAGCATCGACAGCAGCACCGAGCATTCGCGGCCCACCTGGCCCAGCCGGCTGTACTTGACGCGGGGCGAACGCACCGGCTCGAACTGCGGCTGCAGGTGCCGCATCAGCACGCGGGCCAGCGTCCACTCAAACAGGCTCAGCTGCGCGTCGGCCGCCACCAGCGCCCGCAGGCACTCGCCGAACCGCTTGAACTGCCCGGGCGTCATCGCCCGCAGGGCGGGCAGCGCGAGGTCGATGATCGGCAGGCGGCAGCGTGGGCCGGCCGCGGCCACGGCGTGCGTCAGCCGGCGGGTGAGTTCCGCCAGCGCCGGCTCGGCCAGCTTGTCGAGCGCAGCGAACTGGTGGCCGCGGATCGTGGCGTCGCGGTCCAGCAGCAGGGCGAACACCACCGCCCGGGCGCCGTAGGGCTGTCGGGCGGCTGAGACAATCGCCGGGTCGAGCGAGGCGATCAGATCGTGGGCGTAGGCGCGGTGGGCGTCGGTCGGCTCACCGACTTGGTCGACGGCGTGATCGACGACGTCCAGCGGCACGCTGTCGCCGTCGGCGGCTGTGCCCTTCGCCCCGCCGCGTGCCGCCGCCACGCCGCCGGGCGCCGCTGCCGCCACCCCCGCCGCGAAGCCGCTCGCCCGCCTGCCCGCGCCGACGCCCGCGGACGCTTTTGCGCCGCCGGCCGCAAACTTGCCGTCCCAGCTGGGCTCGATCGCCCGGATCCGCTTGGGCAGCGGCGGGTGCGTGGCCATCAGGCTGGTGAAGCCCTCCCACACACCCTGGGCGAAGTACATGTGGCTGGCCTCGGACGCCCGCGGGTGGTTCAGCCGCGACCCGTAGACCGCGGCGCCAATCCGCTTGAGCGCGCCGGCGATACCCGACGGGTTGCGCGTGAACTGCACGGCCGAGGCGTCGGCCAGGTACTCGCGCTGCCGCGAGACGGCCGCCTTGATCAGCCCGCCGAACAGGCTGCCGATCGACCCCACCACAATCAACGCCACGGACGCGGCCATCAACGCCAGCACGAGCCCGCCGCCGCTGTTGTTGTTGTTGCCGGAGCTGGATCGCCGCTGGCCCATGCCGGAGTAGAAGCCGATCCGCAGCAGCATGTTGCCCACCAGCCCCAGCAGCAGGATGCCGTGCAGGATGCCGATCAGCCGGATGCTGAGCCGCATGTCGCCGTTGAGGATGTGGCTGAACTCGTGGGCGACGACGCCCTGCAGCTGGTCGCGGGTGAGCGTCTCGGCGCAGCCGCGTGTGACGCCGATCACCGCGTCCGAGGGTGAGAAGCCGGCGGCGAAGGCGTTGATGCCCGCCTCTTCCATCAGGTAGACCGGCGGCACGGGCGTGCCCGAGGCGATGGCCATCTCCTCTACGACGTTCAGCACGCGGCGTTCGGTCGGGCCGGCGGAGTCCGGGAACAGGCGCTTGCCGCCCAGCGTCTCGGCGACGCAGCTGCCGCCGCCCGCCCGCAGGGCGGAGACCTGGAACAGGCTGCCGCCGCCTAACAACGCCCGCGACGCCGCGTCCCCCCCGAGGGGGAGCTCGACCG
>JBCCQL010000376.1:0-3814 GCA_039024355.1 Planctomycetota bacterium | reverse complement strand
GGGGTCGCGCAACGCACAGCGGCTGGCGGGGTCGCTTGGTGCTGCTCCGGCGACGCGTAGGTCGCCGGCTGTTCGTTGCCGCTCGCTCGCGCGTAAGCTACTGGTTGAGCGAGTACAGCAGCACGTTCAGGCCGATGCGTGCGGCGTCCTCGCGCGAGTAGCCGCGGCACTCGACCGCCTCGTGCCGCTCCAGGGCGCAGCTGAGGTCTAGCGGCGAGAAGATCACCCGCCAGCGGCCGTTGATCTTCACGCCCTCCAGCTGCGGCGCCACCCGCCGGGTGCGGGCCTGGAGCGGCTGGTCGTCGGCCGCGGGCTGCGGGTCGCGGACCTCCACCTGGCGGATGTCGTAGCCGCCATACTCGGGCGTAAACAGCGGGTCGCCCTCCGGTATCTGCTCGATCTTGTAGGTCTCCAGCGCAGCGAGCAGCTCGCGGCGGAAGGCCTTGGTGAAGGCGGGGCTTGCGCAGATAGCGTCGGCCAGGAGCAGGCCGTCGTTCTCGACGAGGTAACGCCGCAGCCGGCCCCGCTCTAGGGCAGACAGGCGGAAGTCGTTCCGCCCGTGCATGAACGACAGGTGGTGGCGGAAGAACGCGGCGTCGCCGATGCCGATCAGCTCGGGCGTCTCGGCGATCTGCATGGCGGCATCGCCACGCGCGGCGACGCGGGCCAGGTTGGCCAGGGCGCCGGGGGCGTCGTCGCAGCCGCCGCCGTGCCGGAGCTTGGCCACCTGGATCACGCCGCGCAGGCCGGCCCGCTCTAGGCGGACCTCTTCGCCCTGGTCGGCGAAGGCCTGCTCTTTGCCCAGCGGCTCGCGGTTGGTGGCGTAGGCCAGCACGTTGAGGCCGATGGCCAGGGCGTCGTCGATGCGGCCCTCGACCGCCGGCGGGTACTTGGCCGCCCGCTGCGGGTTGTCCAGCTCCCAGTAGCACGACAGGTCGCGGTCGCAGAAGACCAGGCAGGTGCGGCAGCCGTACTCCACGGCCCACAACGCGCCGACGTACTCCGAGCCGGGCGACACCAGCCGCTCCATCCGCCAAATGGGGTGCGCGGGCCGCAGCTGGCGGAGCCGGTACTCGGGCTCGGGGAACATGGCGACCACGAGCGCCTCGACCGATTCGCGGAACGCCCGCGAGTCGCCGCAGCAGCCCTCGGCAAAGATAAAGCCGCCGCGGTCGACGTAGTCACGCAGCAGGCCGGCCCGGGCGGCCAGGTCCGTCTGCTTGCTGCCGCTGACGTACAAGACGGGCGTCTGCAGCAGGTCTTCGACCGTCGCGCCGGCGGGGTCGATCGTCTGCCACGTCAGGTCCAGGTCCCAGGCCTCTTCGGTGCGGCGGGTCAGGTGGTCGGCGTCGTGGCGGTGGGCGTTCCAGCCGTTCTGCTCGCCGTGCACCAGCTTGCCCACCAGCAGCGGGCGGCGGCCCTTCGACAAGAACAGCAGCGCCATGGCGGTGCTGATCTGCCGGTTGCCCTCGGCGCCCTCCCACGAGTTCAGCAGCCCGTCCTGGGCGTTGACCAGGTACTCCGTGCCCTCGCGGTACCAGTCGTGATCGCCAAAGAACCGGCGGGCGGAGAGCCGGCCGGCGCGCTCCAGGCCGTATAGGTAGTAGTAGTGCCAGATCTGGGCGCCGGGGGCGCGGCCCGGGTTGCGCCGCACGGAGAAGTTCCGCCCCAGCCACGCGACGCCACGCTCGATGGCGTCGTCTTCCTGTTGGCGGGCGCAGCACTTGACGCGGCCGCCCTCGACGCGGGCGTCGCCCTCGCCGATGGCCTTCTGGATGATGGCCAACGCGCCGATGCCCGCGCAGGTCATGCTGCCGGTCGAGGCGTCGCCGGCGTAGGCCCACGACCCGTTGGCGTTCTGGATGCCACGCCAGTAGCGGCTGGCCAGCCGCCAGGTCTCGGGGCTGACCTTGGCGCCGACGCGCTGCGCCTCGTAGAGGGCGAGCACCGCGAACTGCGAGTTGCTGGGGTCGCCGCCCGGCCCGGGGTAGGACCACGCACCGCTCCGCCGGCCGTTACGCACCTGGTTGCGCTCCAGCCACTTCACGTTCTTGTCGATCCGCAGCCGGTAGCGGTTGGGGTCCGCCGTGGCCAGCACCATGGTCTGCAGCGAAACGGTGTAGGTCTTTTCTAGCTCGCGGCGGTCGAGGAAGTCGAGCGCGCGGACGATGGTGGGGTCGCTGATCTCGACGCCGGCGTTGAGCAACGCCAGGGTGCACAGGGCCGTGACGCCGCCGTCGTAACCGACGCCATCGCCCCACCGGCCCTGGGCGTTCTGCTCTTTCTTGAGGAACGCGACGCCACGCTCGATGGCGCCCAGCACGGCCGCCGGGTCGAGGCGGTTCTGCGCGGCTGCCCGCGGCGCCGGCGTTCCCACCGCCACGCCGGCGGCGAGCAGCGCCGCTAACAAAAGCCTGCCGAGGCGGCCGATCATACGCGGTCCTTTGGCGTGGCCGGGGGTTGGGCGTGGCCGGGGTTGAATCGCGTCGGCATCGTATGCGGACGCGCCAGCGCCGGCAAACGGCCGCCACGCGTACGTTGGCCGGGCGCAGGGCCGGCGATAGAATGACCGCCGCAGGGCGAGTGCCCGACGCAGCAGCCCACGCCTGCCGCCACGCGGGCGCCGCGTAGCCACCCTGCCCTGTAACCCTACGCCGCTGCCACACCCAACCAGGACCGGACCGCGTTGAGCACCGCAAAAAGCAAGAACCTGGGCGACGTCCTGCAAGAGTTCCGGCAGCACCGCTTCGTCATGCAGGACGAGCTGCAGAAGGTCATCATCGGGCAGAACCTGGTGATCGAGCAGATCTTTGCCGCCATCTTCACCCGCGGCCACTGCCTGCTGGAGGGCGTGCCCGGCCTGGCCAAGACGCTGATGGTGTCGACCCTAGCGCGGATCCTCGACCTAGACTTCCGCCGCATCCAGTTCACGCCCGACCTGATGCCTTCGGACATCACCGGCACCAACGTCTTGGAGGAGGACGAGCAGGGCAAGCGGAGCTTCCGGTTCGTCGACGGGCCGATCTTCACCAACATCCTGCTGGCCGACGAGATCAACCGCACGCCGCCCAAGACCCAGGCCGCCCTGCTGCAGGCGATGCAGGAGCGCGAGGTGACGGTCGGCCAGCAGACGTACGACCTGCCCAGCCCGTTCTTCACCATCGCCACGCAGAACCCGATTGAGCAGGAGGGCACCTACCCGCTGCCCGAGGCGCAGCTCGACCGGTTTATGTTCAACATCAAGGTCGACTACCCGACGGCCGACGAGGAAGAAAAGATCCTCGCCGCCACGACGCGGGGCGAGAAGCCCGAGATCGAGAAGGTGCTGTCGGCCAAAGCCATCCTGAACGTGCAGAAGCTGGTGGGCTCGGTGGCGGTGAGCGAATACATCATCAAGTACGCGGCCGCCCTGGTGCGGGCCACCCGGCCCGGGGACGCCTCGGCCCCGGGGTTCGTCAAAGAGCTGGTGAACTGGGGCGCCGGCCCCCGCGCCGGGCAGTTCCTGATCCAGGGCGGCAAGGCCCTGGCGGCGATGGACGGCCGCTTCAGCGTCGCCATCGAAGACGTGCAGAAGGTGGCCACGCCCGTGCTCCGCCACCGCGTCAGCACCAACTTCCAGGCCCAGGCCGAGGGCATGACCACCGAGGACGTGATCGACCGCCTGCTGAAAGAAATCCCAACGCCCGAGATCCCCAAGTTTGCGGGGTGAGGGGATTCACCACAGAGAGCACAGAGGACGCAGGGAGCAGCCGGCGAGCTACGCCTCGCCGGAGAACGGTTGGAACCACAGAGGCACGGAGATACACAAGAGCAG